>PLTD01000098.1 GCA_003165335.1 Rhodospirillales bacterium
TGGCAAGGGGGGTGGGTAATTGCCTCGGATGGTCGGCCTCATAGCCGCTGACGATGAAAGCATGTTCAAGGTTATGATCGCTCTGGCCGATGCCACCCCACAATTCTCCTCAATGGAACTGTTAATGCCCAACCGGAGTTGGTTTGGCGTGAGCAAATTTCCTCCTCCCGACCAACCCTCACCCGAACAGTGTAAGCCAGCCCCGCCTCTTGTTGATCGAATGCCGCATGTGCCGACAGGCGAAACTAAGGAGCAGACCAAGCCCAAAGCCTCAGCAGGACGAAAGCCTCAGTTCGGCAAATAGGTTACCCATTCGGTCAATGATAGGTCGGGGCGAGGCGCGATGCTTGACGCGATGGCCGGCCACGTTATTTCCAAGGGCTGCATGATCGGAATTACCAACGGGCTTGACACCGTTCGGTCGAACGATCGCGAACAGGGCTACGATGCTTTCGGATGCCAATCTAGGTTTTGAAATTCAGGCTTCGGGCGAAGAGTGTCCCGGTGCCACAGCGGCATTCCCGTACGATCGGTTGACAGTAGAACGCTTCCGCACAGCGTTTCCCCGGGCACGTTGGCGCGACGATCTTAGGGCGTGGTTCGTCCCCGGAACGACCGCCGAGCGCCGTCTCAATCGCTGGCTCGGACGAGAACTGTCGAGTGCTCTCACCTATGCCGACGATAAAGGTCGTGACGCCTTTGCTTTCGACCCAATTGACAGCCCCTATCTGGAGGTGGGTGAGGACCTACGTGTAAGGACGCCATATTCCAGAACCATCGTCGGTGAGCTTCAGACAGTCCCGTGGGCTTGGTGGGATAGCGAGATAAAGGCGTGGCGTGTGCCTTTTCGATCTTGGGAAGCGCTGCGGGAGCATTGGTCGACGATCGAAGCAGCCGCTCGCCGCAACGAGCCAGCAGCAAGACAGGCGCGGCGAGCGGCCCGCAAAGGTTCGCCGACCTATGAGGAAATGATGGCGCATGTTGCGGAAATGCGTCGCCATCGCTACCCGGTTCCTGCCGGATCACTTCCGCCCTTGGACCGCATCGTCATGACGCGAAATGGACCCGTCATCTTCACTGACATTACTGGCGAGGTTGCCGCAGAGAATATTCTCAGGAATCGTTATCCGGATGTCGTACCTGGAGACAGGTCATTCATTTGGGCAAACTGGCGCAGACCAACACATGATGAACTGGTGAAGACGTGGCCTGCGCATCGACCGCCGAGCGATGCTGAGATTGGACGCGGTTGGTGGCAGCCGACCCTCGAGGAACTCAGAGGGGAAAGACGAAAAGCAAAATCGATTGAGCGCGCCCAAGAGACTCGCCGCTTGAAGCGACAAAAGCCGCTGAACACTGCTTTATGAACGGCGCGGAGCCTCGGACGACTCGACGTAAATTATAGGGACAGGCTCATTTGAGGCGCTATTTCGGGCTCCTCGCCAAGCGATGAGAGCGACACGCCCAGCTTTGCACGATCCGGTCGTAGTCAACGGCCGTCTCGATATCGAAGCATGGAAAATGGCCCAATTTGATGATGGCGCCCCCCGGCGGCGAAGGTTGCTGCAGGTACTGAGTGCCGAAGTTTTCGGTGCCCATCCCAATCGGCATTCTGCTGATGTCTGTTCAGGCCGATGCGAAGGCGGCGTTTCTGGTTCTCCGAGAGACCGAAGACGCGAAGCACTGGAATCGAGGTGATGCCTTCGAGCTTCGCCGCGCGCCATACTGCTTCGCCGTCGAGGATTGTACCGTCCTCCGCAACGACCAGCGCACGCGCCAGGCCATCCACGCGGATGCTGGAGCGGATATCATTGTGGCTGCTTGCTTTTTACCGATCGGCCCTCGAACCCAAGCGCCAAAATTACCGCGCCTTCTGTCGCGCGGCGATCACCTCCGCGTCTTTGGCCATATAATCCGCCAGCTTTTGTCCGGCGACCGGGTCGCCCCAGGTTTCGATCCGCGCGATCCGGCCGTCCTCGATCGTGAAGAACAGGGCCGTTTTCGCCTTCAACGCAGTTCCGTCGGGAAAGCTGCCGGAGAGCTCTGTTGTCACGACAACATTGTCGCCGCTTGCGATGAAGCGCGTGATTTCGAGATGGTAATTCGAAACGAAGCGGCGGATCGAGGCCTGCTCCGGTCCGATGACGCCGATCAGCCGCTCGGTCGGGGCGGTATGCGCCTGCCCGATATTGTGGCCGTAGGTGAGTTGTTCCTTGTACAGACTGCGGTCCATGGGAATTCCCGGGTCGCGCTCGATCGACGCGCGTATGCGCGCGGCAGTCGTCTCGAAGGCTGCGTTGCCGCCGGCGGCATGAAGAATTGGGCCCGGCAGCAGGAATGCCACCGCGATCGGGATCATCGATATGCGTATCACAGCATTTTCCCTGAGATTGTTGGTATGCTCACGTCGGTTCGCGGCCCAGTTTCAGCGGGTCGAAGGGTTGCGCCGCCAGTAGCAGTACATGCCAGCTTTTCCCGGCGGCCGAGCTGCGTTCCGCATCGGCGCTTTGCACGATGTCGAGCGTCAGCTGCTGAAGCCTGACCAGCACATCGTCGAGCGCCTGAGCGGAAATATTGACGACCTGGGACGACCAGATGGCGTTGGGCCTGGAAAAATCCATCGTCACGAACAGGTTCTGTAAGCCCCGGGCAAACGCCCTTCCCACCTCTGAATTCTCGTGCCAGTGGATGTTGCGGGCAAACAGCAGCCTTACCTTGTTGCCCGGCAGCAGTTCGACCAGCCGTAGCTTCTCCAGCTTCACGAGATGTTCGACCAGCAGCGCCTCAGGCATTTTGCAGTCGCGCTGAATTTCCTGGGCCGACCATCCCCTGGTCAGAAGGATGAACACGAAGGCCAGCTGCAAATCGGCGAATAGCAGCCGTTCTTGCTCCCGGCCCAGCCGGTTGGGCCGAGTGTCGAGGTCTTCCTTCGCGACCTCACACAACTCCATGAATGTAACGCCCAGGATGTTGCAGAGGTCTTCCGCGATCTGCAGCGTCAGGCCGCTGCCGGCGAACCAGCGCTTGACCGTTCTTTCGGTGACGTCCATCAGCGACGCGATTTCGCGATAGCGCAAGCTCCGCATCCGGCACAGCTGCTTCAATGCCTGTATCAGCGTCGCGACCTGCCGATGGCTATCTGACTGCCGCATCGCCTCCCCGCTTCGACCTGTTTGTTGATGGCCTGGTTCTTTGCCTACCGAGGGGACCATGCCGGACGAACCACTGACAAGTCCTTTGGGCGACTAGGGACATATTTCGTCCCCGACCAGGCTCCGTGAAGTCCCTCCGATACTTTCGTCTTGCCCGCGCCGTGCAAATAGACACCTTTTCACAGTGAAGAAATACAGACCCGCCGCGCGCAGACGCGGTGAAGGGGGAAGCAAATCCGGCGCCTAGCGCGGCGCCGGGACAACAAAGGGGGGAAGCAATGTCGAAAGAATTTGCTATTGTCGGATCGCGCCGTCTCGCGCGTCGTTCGACGGTGCTGGCGCTGCTCGCCGGCATATCCGGTATCGCCTGTTCCGCAGTCGCCCAGGATCAGCCGTCGCAAGGGCCGACGGTCACAGGCGCGCAGGGCGAACAGCTCCAAGAGGTTGTTGTTACCGCGCAAAAGCGGGCGCAGAACCTGCAGACCACCCCGGTCGCGGTGACGGCCATATCATCCCAAACGCTGGAGGATTTTCACGTACAGAACGCCTCGGACATCAACGGCCTGGTCCCCAACCTCCAGGTCTATGTTTCCGCCCAGGGCGCATCGACGGCGGAATACTACATTCGCGGCATCGGCGGCAGCTCCAGCACCAACGGCCAGGACAACAAGGTCGCGATGTATGTCGATGGGGTCTATATTCCGCGCAGCACCGGCGCATTGTTTGACGTCGCCGATATCGAACGCGTTGAAGTCCTGCGCGGCCCGCAGGGGACATTATATGGCGAGGCCGCGACAGGCGGCGCGATCAATTTCATCACGGTAGGTCCAAAGGGCAACTTCGCCGCGCGAGAGGATTTGACCTTCGGCAATTACGGCCGCGTGAAGACCAAGACGCGCTTCGACACGCCAACCTGGAACGGCCTATCGGCCGAGTTCACCTTTCTGAGCAACAACAGCGACGGCTGGGAAGACAATCTCGCCGGCGGTCAAGTAACCAACCTCGGACCTGGAACCGGCGGGCATTTCGGAGTCATGACCGCGCCGTCGAAATTTGCCTATTCCGACACAAAAGCCTATCAGGCGGCGATCAAGTGGGAGACGCCGATCGAGGGCCTGACCTTGCAGTGGAAGGGCGACCATACAGACGACCATTCGATGCAGCCGGCGGTACAGATGCTGTTTCCGGAAACTCTGGGCACCACCATCCTGGCGGTACAGCCGCCGGGCAGTGTCGCGCCATATTCGGCCCATGCGCTGAACGCGATCGCCGGGCCGACGGACTATCCCGACCGAGACCAGGTCTATGGGCAGAGCCTGAATATCACCTACGACATCAACGATTGGCTCAGCGTCAAGAACCAGACCGCATTCCGTTTCGCGGACGATCTGACCTCGACCGAGTTGGGCGGCGGCGGCGAACTGGTCTGCGCAATTCCGATTTTTTGTTCCGGCGGCATCTTTGGCGGCAAGCTTAACAATCCTGCGAACTCACCGATCACGCTGTTCGATTCGATCGGCGACACCGTGTCCCACACCGAAAGCAACGAGTTCAACGTCACCGCCAAGACGCAGTGGGCGGATTTCCTGGCCGGCGTCTATTACTTCCATGAAGGGGTGAACGGCTCTGGCAATAATTTCGGACCGTTCTATCCGCCCGGGTTCGGCGTTTACCAGATCATAAACGGGATACGAACCTTGCCCGGGTACCCCGGCGCCGACGGCACCGTCGGACGTAACGACAACACCGACTTCGCCCTCTACGGCCAAGTCACCGGCCATATCACCGACCAGATCGATCTCCAGGGCGGGCTGCGCTGGAGCAAGGATGATCGGGACGACATCAGTACGACGGTCTTTCCGCCGGTCACCTTCAACAACACGCTCTATCGCGTCGACTGGATGGTGGATCTCACCTATCGCCCGACCGACGATATGATGGCCTATGCCAAGATCGCCACCGGTTTCGTGCCCGGCGGCCTGTTCGGCAGCGCGCCCTTCGGACCAGAAAAGCTGACGGAGCCGGAGGTCGGCCTGAAAGCCGACCTCCTGGACAAGCATCTGCGTACCAACACCGCTTTCTTCTGGGGCGACTATCGCCAGCTCCAGTTGCTCGCCGCCAATCCGACTATCCAGATATCCAATGTCGGCTCAGAAGAAATCTATGGGCTGGAAGAGGAAGTCACCTATCTGATGACGGACGGGCTGGAGTTGGGCGCCAATGCCGGCTGGACCCACGTCCGATGCTCGCAGACACCCGCCGCCTGCATCAGCGCCAACAATACCGCGCTTGCCAATCAGCGGCCGGTCGGCACTCCGAAATGGAATGCCGCAGTCTCGGCGCAATATGACACGCAGGAACTCTCGTTCGGCGGTCATGCGCGTTTTCGCGTCGATGGCGTTTATGTATCGGACCAGAACTGGCTCGCCTCGCCGCCAACCTCGGCGATCGAGCAGGCCGCGATCACCAGCAAGGGGAGCTGGACTGTCAATATGCGGGCCGGGATCGTCGAAGTACCCCTGGGCGATACCGACGCCACCGGTTCAGTGTCGCTTTGGGGCTCGAACATCTTTAACAACCGGCGTCTGAACTTCGCCTTCAGCGTCGGCGACGCCGCGGTCGGCACCTTCACGCCGCCGGCCATGTTCGGCGTGGACTTGACGGTCAAATACTGAGAGGCGGGAGATAAGGACGGCATCTGTCCTTAACCGGGACGGCAGGGGTCACTCGCGACATCGCAAGTTGACCCCTGCCGTTCGAAGAGGACAATACCGTAGTGAGGTCCAGGTCACGACCGCGAATCCACAGCCGGAATACCGTAAATTCTGGTAGCATGGTCCCGACGACCGGTCTCAAAGGCCGGCATACGATTTGTACGACAGGGAGGACTTTAGATGATTCTCGTCCAAACCGCGCGAAGTGAGACCCCGGCCGCGCACTATGCCTTGGCGTTAGCGGCGATCGGCGCGGGCCTGATGCTGCCGGCATGGAGCACGGCCTCTGCCGGCACGACGAAGGGCTTCGTTGTCACGGCTATGGAGTACGCGACCCATGACGGCGGCCCCGCCGATTGCCCCGGCGGCCTCGCCATGAGTTCAAAGGACTATTACCTGCAGAACCTGCCGCCGGCTGAGCGCGAGCGCCTGTCCAAGGGCGAGAACGTCAAGGAATTATTCAAACTGCTCTATGCCCCGGGCGGCAATCTGGGGCCGGGCAAGCGCACCCATAACCAATGCGCCGACCCGACCGATTTCCAAGGCCCGCCGCTTCCGACCATCCAGGGCGCGGTTGCCGACGGCATGAATCTGGACGGGCGCAACGAATCAACGCCGGGCGACGCCGCGCCAAATACCTGCGCCCATCAAAAATTCACCAGCCCCACCGGCGCGCCCGGCATTGACAACCAGTTCTGGCGGGCGATGGGCTGCATCCGCGGCTATCGGCCTGATGCGGACATCGTCAAATATCAGAACGCGAATATTCCCGGCGGTGAATATACGGTCCTGATCGAGCTGACCGGCGTCGACGATATCCGCAACGACCCGGACGTTCAGGTCGGTATCTATGCCAGTCCTGATAGGGTGACGGTCGACGCCGCGCAGAATGTGCTGCCGGATTCCAGCCTGTCGGTCCCCGACGACCCGCGCTATCGCGCCGTCGCCCATGGCCGGATCGTGGACGGCGTGTTGACTACCGACCCGACCGACGTTCGGCTCAAATATAAATCGCAGGGCTATGTCGATACGGATTACTACATCAAGGGTGCCCGCCTGCGCCTGGAACTGAAGCCGGACGGCACCGCAAAGGGTATGCTGGGCGGCTATTACGACGTCGAAACTTTCTATGACGGCTTCATCCGTCAAGCTCAGGTCGTGACCTCCGTCCTGCTGTCCTATACCTGCCCGGGCGTCTATGGCGCGCTGAACAACCTAGCTGACGCTTATCCCGATGCGAAGACCGGCAAATGCACCGCGATCTCGACCGCTTTCCGCCTGGAAGCGATTCCGGCCTTCATCATCCATCCGACCGATAAGACCAAGACCGCCCAGGACACGACGCAGGGGGCGGTGAACCGTTGAGACGAGTCATCGCATTTGCCACGCTCGCCCTGCTGGCGGGCTGCGGACCGAGCGAACCGCAATCGAGCGGCGGGCCGCCCGCGATCCGCCGGTTGACCGAGGCGCAATACCGACAAAGCATCGCCGACATCTTCGGGCCCGACATCAAGGTCAGCGGCCGCTTCGACCCCGATATGCGGACCGACGGGCTGCTGGCGGTCGGTACCGGCCGGGTCACGGTCACGCCCTCGGGCTTCGAGCAGTACGAAGCAATGGCGCGCAATATCGCGGGCCAGGCGCTTGACGAAAAGCACCGCGACGCGGCGATGCCGTGCAAACCGGCCTCTGCCAGGGTGCCGGACGACGCCTGTGCGGCACAATTTCTGGGCAGGGTCGGACGGCTGCTGTTCCGCCGCCCGCTGCTGGAGAGCGAGCTGAAAGCGCAGGTCGAGGTCGCGAACAAGGCGACGCAGACGCTTGGCAATTTCTATTCCGGGCTCGAGTTCGGCTTGGCCGGGCTGATCGCCGCGCCGGAGTTCGTCTTTCGCGAAGAGGATCCCGAGCCCGACCCGGCCCATCCGGGGTCGCAGCGGCTGACGGCCTATTCCAAGGCCCAGCGCCTCAGTTTCCTGCTGTGGAACACCGCGCCCGACGACGAGCTGCTGGCGGCCGCGGCGCGCGGAGAGCTGAATGACAAAGCAGGGCTGGCGCGGCAAGCCGACCGGCTGATCGCCTCGCCGCGCTTGAACGACGGGGTGCGCGCCTTCTTTTCCGACATGCTGAGCTTCGACGCCTTCGACGATCTGGCGAAGGACAGCGTCATCTATCCCAAATTCAACATCAATGTGGCGAACGACGCCAAGGAACAGACGCTGCGCACGATCACCGATCTGCTTATAACGCAGCACGGCGACTATCGCGACCTGTTCACCACCCGCAAGACCTTCCTCAGCCGGCCGCTGGGGCTGGTCTATCGCCTGCCGGTCGAGACGCGGACGGGTTTCGAGCCGCACGAGTTCGCCGAGGGCGACCCCCATGCCGGATTGCTGACCGAAATCAGCTTCCTGGCGCTCCATTCCCACCCCGGGCGAAGCTCGGCGACGCTCAGGGGCAAGGCGGTGCGCGAACTATTGCTGTGCCAGATTGTGCCCGCCCCGCCGGCGAACGTGAATTTCTCGATCGTGCAGGATACCAATAATCCGCAGTTCAAGACCGCGCGCGACCGGCTGACGGCGCACCGTTCCAATCCGACCTGCGCCGGCTGCCACAAGATCATGGACCCGATCGGGCTGGGGCTCGAGGCTTTCGACGGGGCCGGACAGTTCCGCGACGGCGAGAACGGCGCGCCGATCGATGCCTCGGGCGAGATCGACGGCCTGCCCTTCAAGGATGCCGCCAGCCTCGGCAACGCGCTGCACGACGACCCAGCGACGCCCGCCTGCCTGGTGACAGACATCTACCGCTATGCCAGCGGCCACGATCCGGTTCCGGGCGAAAAGGACTGGATGGGCTATCTGCAAAAGCAGTTCGCCGCGGACGGCTATCGCCTGCCCGACCTGCTGCGGCGCATCGCCGTTAGCGACGATTTCTACAGGATTTCGCCGACGCCGAGCGGCAAACCGGTAAAGGAGGCCACGCGATGAGCATGGATTTCGGGCGACGCACATTACTGAAAGGCATGATGGGCGGCGGCGCGGTGATGGTCGGCCTGCCCCTGCTGGACTGTTTCCTCAATACCAACGGCACGGCGCTGGCCGCCGGCGGGCGGATGCCGGTACGCTTCGGCACTTGGTTCTGGGGCTGCGGCATGACGCCGGAGCGTTTCGTGCCCCACACCGTGGGCGCGAATTACGACATCCCGGTTGAGCTTAAAGCTATCGAGCCGTTCAAAGACCAGGTCACGGTGCTAACCGGTTTTCAGGCCTTGCTCGACGGCCGGTCGAACTTTCCACACAGCAGCGGGAATATCGCGGTCCGCACCGGCAGCGCGCCCGACAAGCCGGGCGAGGTCAAGGCTCCGACGATCGACGTGCTGATCGGCGACGTGATGGGCACCGACACTCGCTTCCGCTCTCTGGAAATGACGGCGACCGGCGACCCCAAACACAGCTATTCCATGCGCAACGCGGCCGTCACCAACCCCAGCGAAGTATCGCCGCTGGCGCTCTATACCCGTATCTTCGGCCCCGAATTCCAGGACCCCAATTCCGCCGACTTCAAGCCCGACCCCAGGATCGTTCTGCGGCAAAGCGTGCTGTCGGCGATCAAGGATCATCGCGACCGGTTCGAGGCCAAGCTGGGCAGCGCCGACAAGGCGCGGCTGGACCAGTATTTCACCTCGGTCCGCCAGTTGGAGCAGCAGCTGGACCTGCAATTGCAGAAGCCACCGCCAGCCGAAGCCTGCAGCATTCCCAAATCGCCGCCCGACGGCACTGTCGGTACCGATATCGAGCAGGCGACGCGCAACCACAAACTAATGGCCGAATTGCTGGCGATGGCTCTAGCCTGCAACCAGACCAAGGTCTTCAACGTCGTCTTCTCGGATTCGGCCTCGTCGCTGAGGCGAACCGGCAGCTCCACCAACCACCATCAACTAACCCATGAGGAACAGATCGACCCGGCGCTGGGATATCAGCCGCAGGCGACCTGGTTCGTGGAGCAGAGCTTGGCGGCCTGGGGCCAGTTCGTGGCGACGCTCGCGGCGGTCAAGGAAGGCGACGGCACGCTGCTTGACAACACGCTGGTCTTCGCCCAGTCCGACACGCAATTCGCAAAGACCCATTCGGTTGTCGGCATCCCGGTGATGATCGCCGGAAAGGCCGGGGGGCGGGTGAAAACCGGCATCCATATCGCCGGCAACGGCGACCCAATCTCGCGCATCGGGCTGACGGTTCAGCAGATCATGGGCGTAACGGTCGACAAGTGGGGCACCCAGTCGATGCAGACCGGCAAGAGCATCGGTGAACTGATCGCCTAGCTCGGGGGCGGGTCACAGCCACGGCGGTTCGGCGTCCTGCTCGATATGGATGCGTTGGCGGGCGATCGCCCCATCCAGCGCCGAGCCGTCCAGGACGGCGTCTTCCCGCCCCCCAATGCATTGCACCAGTTGGGGTCTGAGTAGCAACGGAACAGAAAACCTACACTAGCTCATTCTCACGCCTCGTCGACACCGACTGTCTGCGGGTTGCGCAGTGGCCTGAGTTCTCCTCGCGCGACCAAATCCGGCAGTGTGAAGGTGTATCGGCCAAGCATGTTGATGGTGGTGTCAGTCCAACGACAACTTGTCTCTGTTTTGTCGCAACTAGGGCAGGGGGCGCGAGTTTAGCTCGCGAGCGACTTCCACTCGGCGAATGCTGCTAAGCGTCTGGCCTTATATTGATCTCTATTGATTAGGTGACGGTCTTGATTGAAATGGTTATGAACGCTGCCGTGGACTGAGGCGAATTTCTGAAGGGTCTTCATCCTGCGAAATCTGAGCATCGCTCGCTCTCGTCGTCGGAAGGGTTGATGTGAGTTTTCGGCGCGATTATTGAGCCAACGCCCCACTTCCTGTTTATCGGGTTAGGAGCTTTCTGCCTCCGCCGCTTCGCTTGACCAAGGTTCCGTTCGACCATAGCGTCGCTTAATCAATGCTTTGGGTTTTCTCGGGCGCCTCGCGCCGCTCCCCGTTCGCAACGATTTGGATTAGATCGTTTGGGGCCGGCCGCTGTAATGCCGACGCGGCACCAAGACCACCGTCTAGCCATATCGATTTGGCGGTCGTACCAGATGACCGGGAAGGTTGAGACCGGTTGGGTGCGGGGCGTATGATGTGCTGAATCATAAGAAATATCGAGCCATTGCTATAGCTGCAAACAGAGCAACGCCGACCAGCAGGACCTGGAAACGGCCGATCCAAACGCCAGCAGATTTTCCGTCTTCATAACCATGGCGATAATTAGTCGTGCGCTCAAAGAGAGTGGTTCGCTCTTCCGGTGTCACTCTATATTACTCCACCTTCCTTTTTTGTGAACGGCTGGCGGGCGAGTTTCATTCTCCACAACAACCCCGGCCCGACAACCAGGGCAGGTGAACTCCATCCGGCGTTCGTTCTTTATATCACCGACGCGGACGATATGTTCGGCGCCGCCCTCAGGGCAAGCAATGACAGTGCCATAGGTGCTCATGGCGATTTCTCTACGCCTGCAAGTGGGGAAATAGCATGCTGGTAGTATCACCGGCAAAAAGTCGCTGGTCAAAATCATACGCTTGGATATCCGATAGCGACGAGTTGGGAGCGATCGGGTGTGATCGGCGTCGACCAGGCACTCCGCCTGAGAAGCCATCAACTTACTGAAAATAAGTAATAAAACATTTTCGTCCTGCGGTCCTGTTCGGCGCCGATTGAGACCCCTCGACGATTCAAATTATCACTTCCAGAACAATTCGTTAGACTGGAGGAGGACGGGGATCCAGTTCGACGCCGAAACACAGGCAGGCGGCCTAGCCGAGAAGCGATATAAAATCTGCTTCTGAAATCACGCGGATTGCCGATCCTTTGCTTTGAAGCGTTCTTGCCTTCTGCAGTTTTCCGGCTCCAGGGCTTGCACCTACTACCAATAAGCTTGTCGTCTTTGTGGGATTGTCCTGGCAGATGGCGCCACAGGCGATAGCTCTGGTTGCTGCGTCATGTCGCGTGAACGACCTAAGTTCGCCAGTAAACACCAGGCTTTTGCCGAACAACGGGTGAGAGGGGCCGGAAACAGACCCAGCAGAAACGATCTGTGATATTCGCTCGGTGACAATTGATCTGACCTTGGTGCATGGCGAGTAGCTTCCGATACCAATTTCGCCAATGTGCAAACCAATCTGTGCAGCAAGCTCCTCCAGCGTCTTGATGTTCGCGTCTGCTAATTGGCGGTGCGCCACATACCCACAGGCGGCTGCATCGTCCCCCGCATGGTGGTGAACAAATTCGTAACCCAGGTGGCTCGCAACAGTCGGCAGCCGATAATCGGGGAGTCCCGGCCACACCAATCGGGAGCTGTTTCTTGTGCAAAAAACCGGAGCGTCTGGGTAGGGCAACCCGTATAGATCGAGCGTTCGCCTGATTACACCTAAATCAAATGCAGCGTAGTGAGCGATAAGAGTCCGACCGGTGAGATAAGGCAGAATTTCAGCCCAAACCTGCGGAAACTCAGGCTCATTAGCTACGTGTTCTGGCCCTATGCCATGGAAGGAAATATTGAATGGGTCGAAGTCGTTATCGGGCGGCTGGATAAGCTTGTAGGCTCGGTGGGCTACACCGGCCGGATTGATCCAGGCCAGTCCGATCGCGCATGGACTTTCGCGTAAGGAAGTCGCGGTTTCGAAGTCGATAGCGACTCCCCAGCTTGAGCTAATATCTGACAGCGGGGGTAACGGGACTTGTCGAAGGTGGTAGGGAAGGACGCTCGCAACGGGCGCCGTGGGTTGTTGGGTTTCTGGCGTCTGCGAGACATCGCCGTGACTCAAGAGCGCCGTTAACCGCCTAAACATCGTTCCTCCCAACTCCCTGACTTATACGAGGATGATGAAGCTTTCCGTTCGAGAGTCGAGTCTGGGTTTCGACAGCTTGCCCGAGTCCATCCGCTTCGCGTTGTGTGCTGCACGATTGAGTTAAGATCGCATGCGACTATGGTCTAACTGATTGAGGCGCTATTGATAAACCGGATTGCTCTAGGGGCCAGATTAACTACGCCGAAATCGTGCCTTCTTGTTTAACTCTAAAAGTTTTTCGATCTTTCAGACGGGGCACTGCTAGGTGCCGAACCACAACTAGCGCTACTGCCACTCTTTCTGCCATTTCCGCCTTTGCAATGATGCGACGGGTGGGGCGCGCCGACTGACACTCTGGATACAGGACGGTGAAATGATCAGCCAATCCTCATCTGTGCGCGCGAAAATCGAGTGCCATGAACGACCGTCGGAATTTCTCCGACGCGCTCCCTCCAGAGGCACTACGTTGGTCGAGAGTTATTAAATTATGGAATCCTTATAACATTGACAGTTGCCGATGCTGAGCAAATTCTTCGCCATCGCTTCGGCTGTAGCGCGTCAATTAGGATTAATTCACCACTCCGACCAAAGAAGGAGAATCCGATTATGACTCTGGCAAACAGAACGCAGGCCCCTGCCACGACCACGTCAGGGCGCTTATTCTTTCTGGACCTCGGCGGCGGTCGTGTGTTGTCGGCAAATCCTGACGGTTCGGACTTGAAAACCGTCGTCAGCGAAGGCCGAAAACTGCCGGATGGATTGGTGGTCGATATCGACCACGGATATATGTATTGGACCAATATGGGGAATCCCAAGGCGAACGACGGGTCGATTTTCCGCTCCGATCTCGACGGCCGAAACATGATCACCATCGTTCCTCCCGGCGGCACGTTCACGCCGAAGCAGCTCCAGCTCGATAAGAAGAGCGGCAAGCTCTACTGGTCGGACCGTGAGGGGATGCGCATGATGCGCGCCAATCTCGACGGTACGCTGATTGAGACCCTGGTCGATACGAGCGGGGGAGACCCGCGTCCGGGGCCCGACGCGAGGAAATGGTGCGTGGGCGTCGCCGTCGATGCCGACGGGGGCAAATTCTACTGGACCCAGAAGGGTCCGGAGAAGGGTGGGCAGGGCAGCCTTCGACGCGCCAACATCGCTATTCCGGCTGGCCAGAGTCCCGCCAGTCGCAATGACATCGAGCTCCTTTACGACAACCTGCCTGAGCCGATCGATGTCGACCTCGATCTCGCCAACCGCACAATCTACTGGACGGACCGCGGGGACCCGCCGCGTGGCAACACCGTCAATCGCGCGCCGATGGATGTGGCGCCGGGCAAGCGCAAAGATCCGGAGATCGTTTTTACCCACCTGATGGAAGGCATCGGTCTGGCGCTGGACCTCAAGGGAGGCCGGATGTTCGTCACCGATTTCGCCGGAACCGTCTACAGCGCCAATCTCGACGGCTCGAACAAGAAGACGCTGCTCGTCGCGCAGGGAAACCTGACCGGCATCGCTTACGTGGAGAAGCCTGCAGCCAAGTAGCCGGAAGCGCTTGGTTCGCGTCGCTCGTCGAGACGGACCCACCACGAGTGCAAAGTGACTTCATCATTAAGGCGTCAAGCATCGTCCTGCACTTAAGCAAGCCGTTTTCGTCCCGGTGGCGCGCGATGGCTCAACCTTTCATCCAGGCCTGAAACGTGGCGCCGGATACTCGATTGGCGAGAAGGGCGCCGAGATCCAAGTCGCCGACTTTGATCAAGCCCTCCTAGACCTCCAGCGTATGCCGAGCCCCTACTGGCGTCGACCGAACGAGAGCGGAAATTGGGGCATTGTGGCCGGAGTACGTTGGGCGCGGGTAGATGCTTCGGACCTCGAAGCTATTGCAGAGAATCCGGATTACCGGATCCCGGACAACCTGCGCGCCTGAGTGCTATCTGCCGACCCTAGAACTCCTTGCCTTCGCGCCGGCCCACCTCCAGGCTTTCTGGGGTCTCACCCACCGACTGATGAGAAAATTATTATGGATATGCTCCAAGCTACTTGTCTTCCCGCCTCCGGTCGGATCGCTTGCTCCCTGTGTCACGCCAAGCCCGTTGTCTTTGACGAAACACGCACTGAGCGGAATGAGAGAGATTGGAGAATTACTGCCAATCCTCTCTCCTGGGGCAATCAGCGCCCCGAAGTGTTGGTCTTAGGTTTTTCAAAAGGTCCCAGCCAGGCAGGCGAACTTCGCCGGCTTCCTCACAACGACATTCCCTACCGGAAGGGTCGTTTGCAGGTCGGGAAAATTCTATCCCATATCGGTCTCTTGCAGCCGGCCAAGCCCGAAGAACTCAAAAGCCTGGTTGAGCGCGCTATCGCCGATACCAACGGACGTTTTGGCTGGGGTTCACTGATTCGTTGTACCGTCGAGCGTTTCGATACCGGCAGGCATGAATGGGTCGGTAGCGGCGGCATGATCGACCAATTCATGGCCACACCCTTCGGGCAGAAAATATCGACCACATGTGCAACTCGCTTCCTCGGCGAACTGCCTCCTGAAACAAAACTGGTGATCATGTTCGGTCTTGGTGCCGGCGGTAGCTACGTAGCAACTGCGCGAAAGGCTATCGAAAAAGCGCGTGGGGGAACTTGGCGGACAATCAATGATGTCGCTTACACGGATGGTAAGATTACCGTTGTCCATGTCGAGCATTTTGCATCGCAGGGTGCGAATATTCCGAACTGGCTTGGGCAAAATCAGCACCCGAGATCGCGGCTTGGCATCATGGCACGCGACGCTGTCGAAAAAGCGCTTTCGCTCTCGCACTGATTGTTAATGCGAGGAACGTCTTCAACAAATTCGAGGGGAAGTAAGCTCTCGCAGGCGCTAGGTGGCGTCAGTGTCGCCCCAAATTTGGGGCCTATTAAAGAGTTGCCTTGCTAAGCAGGCTTCCTCATCGAAGTCATGATCAAACCTGCCAAAGGCATCATTCACCGGATTGTCCGGGCTCATGGGATGTCTCATGAGTCCGGGAATCGACCTCTTGGGGTGAGGATGATCCGGGAAAATCATTCCTGTGCTCAGTATCGTCGCCACTCTGTCAGGGTGTCGGAAGATCGGCGCTGCCGACCATCATTCTGCATCTGGGGCAGATTTCTGTGCG
>PLTD01000100.1 GCA_003165335.1 Rhodospirillales bacterium
AAATTCCAAATGCGATTCCCCTGATCCTTCGACAGGATCTTATTGTTTTCGTATTGCGAATCGCCTATCAGAAGGCGCGATTTGAATTCTGGCGTAGCTTGCTGACGAGGATGTGGATTTGTCTCCACCACTCGAGAGTTGTCCAGCACTTGTATTGAATGCCGATTTTCGGCCGCTCAGCTATTTCCCGCTATCTCTATGGTCGTGGCAGGACTCGATCAAGGCGGTGTTCCTCGATCGGGTAAACATCGTCTCGCATTATACCCAGGTCGTGCGGTCGCCGTCGTTTGAAATGCGATTGCCCAGCGTCATCGCGCTGAAGGAATATGTCCCTTCCGCGCGTCGTCCGGCCTTTACGCGTTTCAATGTGTTTCTGCGCGACCGGTTCTGTTGCCAATATTGCGGAACGCCCTTTCCCACGCACGAGTTGACCTTCGACCATGTGGTTCCGCGCTCCAAAGGCGGGCGTACGCTTTGGACCAACGTCGTGACCGCCTGTTCGGGTTGCAACCTGGCGAAAGCCAGCTTCCTGCCGCGGGAATGCGGGATGCATCCGCTGACCGAACCATATCAACCCTCGGCTTTTCAGCTTCAGGAAAACGGCCGTGCCTTTCCCCCCGGCTTTCTGCATGAAAGCTGGCGCGACTTCCTGTATTGGGATAGCGAACTGGAAGCGAGCTGACGCCTGCTCGCTAACGGCCCGGTAACGGCCGCAATCCGACGGGGAAGGGACTTTCATGAATCCGATCGCGCTAGGCGATTTTACGATCCGCAAATTCGTCGAATCGACCGGCAATATGGGCATACCGGCTGCTGCCTTTTGCGGACTGGGCGGCGATCGTCTCAAGGCCCTGGGTGCGGCGTTGGACCCGCGCTGCGGCGAACTGGCATCGGAAACATTCTATCTCAGCATGCACAGCTTCGTTCTTGAGGCCGGCGGGCGCAGAATCCTGATCGATACCTGCAATGGCAACAACAAGCATCGCACCGGCGTCATGGCCTCAATGAACATGCTGAACCACGATTACCTGGGCAACCTCGCGCGTCTGGGATTGAAGCCTGAGGACATCGACGTCGTCGTCTGCACCCATCTGCACAGCGACCATGTCGGCTGGAACACCCGGCTCGAGAACGGGGTCTGGGTCCCGACATTTCCCAATGCACGATATCTGATGTCCGACCTTGATGTGCAGTTCTACGGGGCTCTGCAGCCGGACCACCCGCAATATGCTCTGACGCGCGAACCGTTCGACGACAGCGTGCTGCCGGTCCTGGCTTCGGGCCAGGCTGAACTAGTTAGGACAGGCCATGTCCTGGAGCATGAGATCGGCCGCGAGGTCTGGCTTGAAGGCTGTCCCGGCCATACTCCGGGCACTATGGTGGTCCATGCTCAAGCCGGCGATGACCACGTCATCTTCAGCGGCGACGTGTTTCACCACCCCGCACAGATCCAGGATCCGACTCTCAATCTCGGTGTCGATACCGATCCCGAAGCCGCGCTGGCTGTCCGTCGGCAGTTCGTCGAAACCTATGCCGACACGGGCACCGTCCTGCTGGCCGCCCATTTCCCCGACCCGACTTCAGGGTGCGTCGTCACCGGTGGCTCAGGCCCGACTTTTCGGTTCCTGGACAAACCGGAATAACGCAGCCTATGCGACTAAATTCGCTCCGCCAGCCAGATTGCGGTGCGAACACCTTGCTTGATTGCGCCTTTCAAGGCGCGATAATCGGGAGCGCTTTGGGCGTCGTGCGCCAGTGCGGTGTCGCGGTGTTGCAACTCGTCGGCGTGAAATCGTTCGATCGCGTCCTTCAGTTCGGGCTCGCTTTCGCCCAGCGCCGCTTCCTGGATCTGATAATGCTCGTCGATCGCTTCTTCCACGGCGACCGTGCAGGCCATCGCAGCCTTTGGACCTAACATCGCCGTGGCCGCCCCCAGAGCATAGCCGGCGACGTGCCAGAACGGGTGTAGTGCCGTCGGCCGGACGTGGCGCGCGACCAGTTCCTTTTCGAACCAAGCCAGATGCTCGGCTTCAGCCGCAGCCATTTCGCGAATCGCAGCGCCGGACGGGCTGTCGCCCAGTACCGCCAATTGCCCCTCATAAATCCGCTTCGCGCCATATTCTCCGGCATGGTCGACGCGCAAGACCCTCTCGGCCAGTTTCTTGCCGACCGGCTCGCCGGGCAGCGGTCGGCGGCGATGTTCAGCGGACATAGCGTCCTCTCAAAGTGACCAAAATAATGAATGTCCCTGCGGCAAGCGATGTCAGGAAATTATAGGCCGCCATCGACAGTCCGAACAAAGTCCAGGAAACGGCATCGCATTGGACGATCTTTTCCCGGTGCATCATCTCCCGCAACTCGTCGATCGTCTTTGCCCCTGTCGACCCGCTTGTGCAGGCGGTGGGACCCGGCCACCAATGCTGCTCGACCCCCGCGTGATGCAGGCCAAGCCCGGCGCTGACCAGGAACGCCAGCCCGATCGATACCAATATCCAGCGCGATGGAAATAACAGCCCGATCAACCCCATAGCGATCGCAAAATACCAGGGCAGGCGCTCACGCAGGCATAGCTCACAGGGCTGATAGCCCTGAACATATTGGCTGAATAGGACGAAACCGATTACGCCGAGGCTAAGCGCCAGGGTCGCGATGGTCAGGTTACGCAGGGTCATCGACATTTCGGCATTATAGACGCCGCTTGAGGTTGCGGTCACGAGGCAACCACGGTAATTATGCCCGCTCGCCGTCAACGGCCTGCCCCAGTGGTGAAATTGGTAGACGCGCCGCACTCAAAATGCGGTTCCGAGAGGAGTGCTGGTTCGAGTCCGGCCTGGGGCACCAACGGATTTTAAGTAAATATTAAACAAAACACAAATAATAGTAGTTTGTGTTCAGTATGCGGCGGTTGGATAAATCCGCACCTGTGTAGATACGGTATGTATCGTTTTCCGGTAATCATAATAACAGCGCTTATGTTCTTGGTATAATTCGTTTTTACTAAGAATTTGTCGATTGGCATTAGTGTTTTCCGCTGATGATTTCGACGAGGAATTTCGTGGCCGCTTGATATGCCGCGCTAAATGGCTGATTCGTGCGGAATTTCCGTTTCGTTCGAACAGGCCACATCTGAGAATGCATTCGAGTCCTTGTTCGGGACTCAGTACTGATTCGGCATCCTCGTTCGTTTACGTTCGCCGCTGCCCGCGGGCGTGTTGGAATAGTTTTCTGAATTGACCGTGTTCGTTCGCCGATGACCGTCTGCAGCTCAGGCGGCCTGGCGGCACTTTTGACGGTATCTGGTGCGATGTTTTCCGGTCTCGCTAACGACGAGAAAGCTGGTTATCGGATCTGTTTCAGTAGCTGCTCTATCACGTCGCTTGCCTGACGCTGCCGTAGAATTCGAGATTCCCGGTCCCCGCTTGTTCCGAGCTCGAAGCGCGCGACGGCAGCTGGGCCGTCCTTGCGATACCCTTC
Source organism: Rhodospirillales bacterium (assembly GCA_003165335.1). Lineage (GTDB taxonomy): Bacteria > Pseudomonadota > Alphaproteobacteria > BOG-932 > Roseiterribacteraceae > BOG-932. Next base: position 3,475 of record PLTD01000100.1, read on the forward strand.
GATCTTGTCGTCACCCAACAAAACGAGTGCGCAGTATTGCTAAAGCCTTCTCAATGACTGCGCCGTGCTTGCCATCTCTGGCGGCTCGGAATGAAGCTGCCGCGGCGTCGATCGCTCCCGGCGCATTTTCGATGCAATAGACGAGATCGTGAGCGTCCTTGCCTTCGAACCGGTCGTCGAGTGCAAAGGCCTTGAGACAGGTGAAGCTGACCAAGTCTGCGTGCTTTACCCGAACGGTGGCGACTCCGTTGTCTCCCAGCAGCTCTGCCTGAATTTCGGTGACTTCGTGATGGTCGAATACGATTGAGGAATGCGGGATGTTCAGCGCCGAGATCGTACCCTGAGTTGGCAAGGGCTGAACCTTGCCGCCGGCAATATCAGGAGCATCAGCAAGCAGTTCGAGCACCATAGTGGCGCCGTGCTCGGTTCTCGTCTCCCAACGCCAGGACTGCTTCTGACCGGCCGCGTTCGTTGCCCGCTCGAACCCCATTCTGTGCAGATTTTCCTCGACCGTCGCATAGGCGTCGGTATCGGCGAGGATCGCCTGGTCGACGACGACATCGACATCCAGCGTCCCGGCATGGGGCGGCACGTCGGGCGGTCTCTGGCGCACTAGGTAGCGCGGAGTAAGGCCTCCCACGAGGTAAACCGAATCTTTCCATGGCCCCAAGCCACGGAACAAGGTGACGAGTACCCGTTCGCAATCGGCTGTAACCTCGCTGTCGTAGCCTAACAGGGTATCGGGTTTCGCCATCAGAACCCGATCCTTTCACGACGCAAATGTTCGGCCAGTTCGACACCCCGGTCCGAGCTTCCCACCAGGTCGAGATAGACCTGGATCGGACTGGCCAGCCAGGCATGTCCAACGCGCTCCCGGACCAGCAGTTCGGCCGGCGATTTGACTTCCAGAATTGCCAAGTTCGCGCCTTCGTCCACGACGCGGGCGTTGAGCGCGCTCAGCGCACGGTTGGCTCGCTCATTGAACACGAGCCGGCAGCGAACCTGGGAGAAACCGGTCAGATAGGGAGCATAACGCTGTGCCGCGGCCTGATGGGTTATGGCGTATTGGACGTCATAGTCATCCAAGGTCATGGCAAGCGAATCGACCAACGCTTCGGCGCTAGTCCCAGGCACGAAGTACCGACGCGGCGTGTCCATGCGCTTTGCCTTGAGGGTCGCCGCCCAATTGTCGAGCAGGCTCGTTGGGTCGTGGAGGTGGCGTTCCTTGCTGGGCCCCTGTCCGCGGCTCTCAACCCAGTCGAGCTTCTCCAGCTCGGTCATAACCTGCGATACCGTTGCCGGCGAAACCTGCGCCTCCTCCGCGAGCGCGGTGACGCCGAACCACTCTGAATGCCGGAGCAGCAGTACTTGAAGGACCTGTGCTCGCCGTCCGGAAAACAGGGTCTTGATCGATTTGTCGAGCGACTTAGGCGGTGGTCGATCGATGTAAAAGTAAGCCCCCCGTGCCGGGAGGAAGAGGCTTCCGCCGGTGTCATAATATCCAATTAGCTGCTCTTGCATCAGCGCTTTCGCGCCCGGGGAAACGGACTCCGCGATGAACATCGGTACCGCCTCGTGGTCGCGCGAGCGCCTACGGTCCAGGCGCTCCAGCATCCATAGCAGTTCGCGGATATCGCGCGGATAGATCGCCCGCTTCACTTCAACCAGGAGATTGACGGATTTGCCGGGTATGCGGAATTCGATATCGGCGTCGTATCGGAAGGATGTACTGGCGTCGGCGGTCTCGAACGACCTCAACTCGGCGCTAGCCTCCGGCAGAGTCCTCAGCGTTTCGAGCAGACGGTCGACGAGCTGGCGTTCCCCAGCGGCGGAATCGTACATATGGCCTCACATTTTCGCTGCCCAGTAAATATACCAGATTCTCAGAATATTCAAGGAAATTAGCTTATTTACTGGACAGCAAAAAACTGCCAATCCCACATCAAACCTTTCCCACATCGTCAGTTAGAAGATTGATGTGCCTCGGGCCGCAACCGGTGGCCAGGGAGAACTCCGTATAATGCGCTGTTAATTGAGCCCAAGCGCAGTAGGTTACGAAATGGTCAATCTCTATGTCGGCGTTACCGATAGAGCATGGTTCGAAATTCTAAGCGCTTTGGCGCCGCATGACGAAGTCAATTTTTGGCAGCCAAGTGGAAGCCGGCAGTTTCGCGCGCTCAAGCCTGGCGAGTTGTTTCTTTTCAAGCTGCACGCTCCAGAGAATTTCGTTGTCGGCGGGGGCGTATTCGGCCATGCGTCGAACGTCCCACTTTCGATTGCTTGGGAAGCTTTCCAGCTCAAGAACGGTGTAGTTAGCCTTGCTCAGATGCGCGAGCGCATAGCCAAGTATCGGAAGGACCCTAGCATCCTCGATGTCCGCAACGACCCTGTTGTGGGATGTCGGATCGTTACCCAGCCCTTCTTCTGGCCGCGGGATCTGTGGATTCCCATCCCTCCGAGTTGGGCCCCTAATATCGTTCAAGGAAAGGGGTTCGACGTAGGCGGTCAAGATGGAGAGCATTTATGGACAGCCGCCATGGATCGAATGAGGGCTTTCCCGCTCGGTTCTGGTCCGTCGTTGCGAGAAAGCGGGGACAGATTCGGGGCTCCGACTCTAATCCACCCACGCCTCGGCCAAGGCGCTTTTCGGCTGCGCATAACCGACAGCTATGATCGTCGCTGTGCGGTTTCGGGTGAGCGGACGTTACCAATACTCGATGCTGCACACATCCGTTCATATGACGCTGGAGGGGAGCACGTTCCTTCGAACGGCCTGCTATTGCGCACGGACATCCACCGGTTGTTCGATCTTGGCTATGTTACCGTCGCCGCCGATGGGCGGTTTGAGGTCAGTCATAGGCTGAAGGCTGACTTCGATAATGGTCGGCACTACTACGATCTTCACGGCATCCAGGTGCGTCCTCCACGGTTTCGGGACGCTGTCCCATCCCCGGCCGCCCTCGAGTGGCACCGCGAAAACAGGTATCTCGGATGAGGACGCCGCGCTGGCAATCCGAAAGACGGTCGCCCAATGGCTGACCTGGATAATGATACCAGAATTCGGCTCGCTGCCGTGGATCACGTCAGGCATGTCTTTTCACAATTCCGACCGAAAGTTTCAGTCGAAAAAAGGAAAATCTTTTCCCGGTCAAACCGTACATAGTGGTGGACCGTTTGCGCAGGCCATTGCCGGAGCGTTGAGGCAGGAATTTGGCGGTGGCCCGTCGGCAGTGAAAACAATCGCACGGCTTACTGACGCGAATGAGCGGGCTGCTCGGAATTGGCTCGAAGGGAAGAACGGCCCGAATGGCGAGTACCTGGTACGTTTGATGAGGCACTCCGATGTGATTCTTAAGACGCTTCTCGTCCTCGCGGATCGAAGCGATCTGGTCTTGGCTACTAAGCTCGATGGCTTGCGACTGCATTTGGCTGAAGCCATCGCTGCGATCGATGAAGCGCGATCCCAGTAGACGGTCGAACCTTGAGAGGCGATTTGCCGCAGCCGCTGCGAAGTATCCTTAAGGGCGCGAAATCATGGTTCGCGGGCGTTCGCCGAAGATCGCAGCTAGCCGGTAACTCACTGGAAATAGGCTTTAATCTCTCCGCTTCAGCCCAGCATCGCCTCCTGAGCGATGCTGACAGTCGGAGAGTCTGACCATACCTTTATCAGTGCCCGGCAATGTTGCTGACCAATTGCAGCGGAGATGTCGTCATGCCGCTCACAGATTTCGCGATCAAGGCCGCCAAGGGAAAAGCCAAGCCATATAAGATGGCTGACGGTGGCGGACTTTATCTGCTCGTCAAATCCGATAGCGGCCGCTACTGGCGCTTAGACTATCGGCTGCATGCGAAACGAAAAACGCTGGCCTTCGGCGTCTACCCGCAGGTGTCGCTAGCCGATGCCAGAGCTGCGCGTCAGGATGCCCGCTCGCTTGTGCGACAGGGGATCGATCCATCCGCCCAGAAGCGCATCGATGCGTTGGCTGCACGGGTCACCGCGGCCAATACGTTCAAGCTGGTGGCTGAGGAATATAAGGAGAAGCGAAGGAGGGAAGGCGTTTCAGCCATCACATTGGCAAAATTAGAGTGGCTGCTCGCCGAGTATCTTTATCCGTCACTCGGCGATAGACCGATTGAGGAGATCGAACCCCCAGAGGTACTCGAGGCATTACGTGGCGCCGAACGTCGCGGCCTGCTTGAGACGGCGGCTCGCCTACGCAGCGTCTGTGGCCGGATATTCAGATATGCGGTTGCGACCGGGCGCGCGAAGAGGGATCCAGCCGCCGACCTGCGGGGTGCGATCGCAACGGCGAAGCCTAAGCATCATGCACCGATTCTAGACCCAATCGGTGTGGGTGGGCTTATGCGCGTGGTGGAAGGGTATACCGGCCAGCCGACGACACGGCTCGCACTGGTGATCGCCCCAAGGTTATTCGTCCGACCCGGTGAGCTTCGAACCGCTGAGTGGCCTGAGTTCGATTTTGAGAATGCGCTCTGGCGTATACCAGACGCAAAGATGAAGCTGCGGATCAGGCATCTCGTGCCTCTGTCGCGGCAAGCTCTAAAATTGCTTGAGGAACTTCGCGCTCTGACCGGCAGAGGCCGATATCTGTTTCCATCGCTTCGCACCCGGACCCGCTGCATGTCCGAGAACACGATCAACGCAGCGTTTCGCCGGCTCGGCTACTCCCAAGACGAAGTAACGGGGCATGGCCTGCGCCGGATGGCCTCAACGCTACTGAACGAGCACGGCTTCAACCGTGACTGGATCGAACGGCAATTGGCCCATTCCGAACAAGATGAAGTCCGAGCTGCCTATAATGCGGCGGAATGGCTCCCCGAGCGGCGCCAGATGATGCAGTGGTGGAGCGACCATCTCGATCGGCTCGCCGGCGGTAAAACACCCCTTCGCGCCTCGGCGGACAGTCATCGCTGGTAGGCGTCTCCAACCGAGCAAGGCTGAGGGTGCAAAGATCGCCTCAGTGCCTGCGGCGAAATCTGTCACACTGTCCCCATCTTGAACTCTGCGACATCTTCGCTCGCCCGTTCGGCATTCTAATCGGCATCAATTCGGTCGTGCGCGTTCGCGGGTGACCGTTGAGGAGCGCGAAAAATGACGGTGCATTTGACGGTATCTGTTTATTGAAGAGTGAGCGTAAGATAGATATATCAATGCGTTGTTTCAAACCTGCGGGTCCGGCCTGGGGCACCATCGCGCCGTTTTTCATGGCGGCGATACATTTTCGTCTTTCTGAGTTCGACAGCAAGAGCAAGGTCGCTGTTCGGTCCCAATATCGGGATCGGCGTATGGCTCTCCCGAGAATCAAACCAAGCGTCCGAAATTGACTTTATTGACATGTCCCTTATATGGGACAGATGATAACGCTCGAGCAAACCGCAACGTTCAACAAGGTGGTTTCATGGTTTGCGCGACAGCATGGCTCAGAAACGTATTTTGATCCGGCTGGGGCGGCTTGAGCTGGGTGATTTTGGCGACCCAAATTGGTCGGCGAAGGCGTGCGTGAAGTACGCATTCCCTATGGGCCGGGTTATCGGCTCTATTACATGCTGCGCGGGCAAGAGTTGGTGTTGCTGCTTTGTGGCGGTGACAAGGGTAGCCAGGCCCGGACATCGCCATGGCGAAGCAACTGGCCGCGCAAACGGAGTGACGCTTATGGCAGAGAAAATCATGGATTTTGATATCGCCACGTACCTCAAGTCGGACGCGGATGTTGCGGAATATCTGGCGGCTGCGTTCGAGACGGGTGAAGTTGACGACGTGACCCACGCGCTTGCCACGATAGCCCGCGCGAAGGGCATGACTGAAACTGCTAAAAGCGCAGGTCTTGCACGCGGTTCGCTTTACAAAGCGATTGGCGATGGTTCGAACCCGACTCTATCCACGTTGCTTTCTGTCATGAAAGCCCTGAACGTGACTCTGAGTGCTAAACCCAAATTCGCCGCATAGAGAAATCGCTGCGACGCCATCGCGCCGTTTTCCATGGCGATTACAAATTCTCATCATTGTGAATTCGATAGCAAGACCCGGAGTGTTTCCGACCGGCGACTTGTCCAAATATCGGATCGGGCGCGCAATACAGAGCGCCTGACCGATAGGAGCGGATCATGATTGCTGTATTCGAAGGCCAGATAGACGAAGAACCGGCCGTGCCCGAATATTCCGATGACGCACAGCGCTGGCAGGCGGTGGTCGGCCGCGATCGCCGAGCCGATGGGCAGTTTTATTATTCCGTCGCGACGACAGGCATCTATTGCCGGCCGTGTTGCGGTGCGCGATTGCCCAGGCGCGATAATGTCCGCTTTCACGAATCGAATCAGGCTGCTGAACGGTCCGGCTTTCGCCCCTGCAAGCGTTGTCGCCCCAACGAAGCCGATCGTATAGCTGCTGCGGTTGCTCATGCGTGCCGCTTGATCGAACAGTCCGAAAGCCCGCCCAATCTTGCGGCGCTGGCTGATGCTGTGGGGTTCAGCCCTTATTATTTTCACCGATTTTTCAAAGCGACGACCGGTGTTACGCCCAAGGCCTACTGCGCGGCGAACCTTGCCCGTCGGGTCCGCGTGGCGCTCGGACGCGCCGATAGCGTGACGGAGGCCATTTATGATGCCGGCTTCAATTCGAATGGCCGGTTTTATGCCTCGGCACCTCGGCGTTTAGGGATGACACCGACGCGCTTCCGCGCCGGCGGCTCAGGCGAAACAGTGCGCTTCGCCGTTGGTCAAACGTCGCTGGGCGCTATTCTCGTCGCTGCAACTGAGAGAGGAATCGCGTCCATTCAGTTCGGCGACGACCCCGATCTTCTCTTGCGTGAATTTGAGGCCTTCTTCCCGAATGCTCAGTTGGTCGGTGACGACCAAAGTTTTGACCGCCTGGTTGCTCGGGTGGTTGGCAGCGTCGAGGATCCGTCGGTTGGGCTCGACTTACCGCTGGATATTCGCGGGACTGCGTTTCAGCAACGGGTTTGGCAGGCTTTGAGAGACATTCCGCTGGGTGAAACCGCGAGCTATTCGGATATTGCCATGCGTTTGAAAATGCCCAAATCCGTGCGCGCCGTTGCTGGTGCCTGTGCGGCGAATGTGATTGCCGTCGCAATACCCTGCCACCGTGTCATCCGGATCGACGGAGCACTCTCTGGCTATCGCTGGGGTATTGAAAGAAAGGGCGCATTGCTTGAACGGGAGGCCAAGTCTGTTTCCGATTAGCGGCGTTCATCGGGCGTTTTCACGCTTCCACAGACCCGATTAAAAATGGGATAAGAGTTGCCGGAGGACTCGTGATGAAAATCGGAAAACTCGGTGTCTGGGCGGCGACCGAAAGCATGACGGCCGTCGAAGCTGCTGCTTTTGCCAAACGGGTCGAAGTCTGGGGCTACGGTGCATTGTGGCTGCCTGAGGCTATGGGACGCAATGTCCTGGTGCATTCCTCGTGGCTGCTGGCCAATACGAAAACGCTCGTGATCGCAACCGGCATTGCGAATATCTATGCACGCGACGCCATGGCGATGGCAGCGGCTCAATTGACTCTAGCCGAACAGTCGGGCGGCCGATTTTTGCTGGGTCTTGGGGTGTCGCACGTACCTCTAGTGGAGGGCGTGCGAGGACATGTCTACGAAAAGCCGATTGCCAAGATGCGGGCCTATCTCGAGACAATGGCCAAGATTCATTATATCTCGCCGCGACCTGCCGAAAAACCGCCGACAGTCATCGCCGCTTTGGGCCCTCAGATGCTGACGCTTACGGCCGAACTGGCCGACGGTGCACATCCCTATAACGTAACGCCCGAACATACGGCGCAGGCGCGGGCGTTACTCGGTCCCGGCAAATTTCTGTGCCCGGAACAGAAGGTGATGCTGGAGACCGACCCGGCAATTGCCCGCGAGGCGGGCCGCAGAAATCTGGCCGTTTACTTGCCTCTACCCAATTACCGAAACAATCTGCTGCGCCTCGGCTTCACGCAGGCCGATCTGGAAGGGGGAGGATCGGACAGGCTGATTGACGGTTTGGTCGCTTGGGGCGACGAAAACGCGATCCGCAAGCGAATTCAAGCACACTGGGATGCAGGTGCCGATCATGTCTGTATCCAGTCGATTCGCCGCGACGGCGATGCGGGGAAGCCGCCGGATGAGAAAATATTCGAACTTTTGTCGCCAATCGCAGATTGAGACGTCTGATACATGTAGTATCGCAGGCCGCCGCGGTATAAGCGCTGCGGGATTGTTGGGTTGGAGGTTTGTATGAGTTCGCCGCGGTGCCTCGCGATTATATTGGGCCTAACTGCACTCGCCTTGGCAGGTTGCTCCGACGACCCGGTTGTGGACACCACAACCCCGGCGGCTGGAAATGGCGTGTGCCTTCAGGTCAATCAAATCGATCACACGGAAATCGTGAACGATTCTGCGATCCTGTTCTATATGAAGACGGGCAAGCCCTATTTGAACAGCCTGCACATCCCGTGTCCAAGTCTGAAAATGGAAGACGGGTTCGCCTATGAAAGCGAAGTACTCGAGGTATGCTCCAACTCTCAGACCATCCGTGTACTGAGGTCAGGCAATTTCTGCGAACTGGGGCAGTTCACGCCGTTCGATGTTCCGAAAATACTCCAGGGTCCCGCCAAGCCTTAAGGCACGGGGCGGGCCTTCAAAAGATCGCGGATTTCGACCAGCAACAGCTCGCTTTTGGTCGGCGCAGCCGGGGCTGATTTCGTTGCGGCAAACAGACGATTGATCCAGCGCACAAGCATGAAGATCGCAAAGGCAACGATGATGAATCGAATAATCGCGTTGATGAACACGCCGTAATTGATCGTCACCGCTCCGGCTGTCCTTGCCGCCGCCAGCGTGTCGAGATGCGGACCCTTAAGAACCAGGAAGAGATCTGAGAAATCGATCCCGCCAAGCGCAAAGCCCAGCGGCGGCATCAGAATGTCCGAGACCAGGGAATTGACGATTCCGGTAAAGGCTGCCCCGACAATAACGCCGACAGCCAGATCGATAACGTTTCCGCGCAGCGCGAACGCCTTGAAGTCATTAAGCATGCGTCGATTCCCCCGATCATACACTTGACGAGATCATGCTATGGTGTTGATCGCATGTCTAATACTTGCTGCACGGGGCGGGCAAGATACCTACAGTCTGCAATTTCCCGGATCTTAAGCGAACCATCTCAAGACGTGCTGGACGTCTCGTTGGGTTGACAGCAGGACTTTCGCCCGCCACTTAGCGGCCATGCCCGATAATACCCAATCGATGACTGCAGCGGAGGATCATCTTCCGATCGAGATTCGTCGCCGTCGCACCTTCGCCATCATCGCCCACCCTGATGCCGGAAAAACGACGCTGACCGAAAAGCTACTGCTGTTCGGCGGCGCCATTCAGGCGGCCGGCGCCGTCAAGGCCAGGGGCGATGCGCGGCGAGCGCGGTCGGACTGGATGAAGGTCGAGCGCGAACGCGGCATTTCGGTCGCTTCCTCGGTTATGACCTTCGATTATCGCGGCTGCACCTTCAACCTGCTCGACACGCCGGGACACGAGGATTTCAGCGAGGACACCTATCGCACGCTGACCGCGGTCGACAGCGCGGTGATGGTGATCGACGCGGCGAAGGGCATCGAGGAACAGACGCGCAAACTGTTCGAGGTATGCAGGCTGCGCGACGTGCCGATCATCACCTTCATCAACAAGATGGACCGCGAGGGGCGGGAGCCGTTCGACCTGATCGAGGAGATCGAACAGCAGTTACAACTCGACATCGCCCCGGCCTCGTGGCCGATCGGCAGCGGGCGGGGATTCCTAGGCTGTTACGACATGCGCGAAGACCGGCTGGTCCTTATCGCGCGCGGCGGGCGCGACGGCGGCATCCCGATGAAGCTCGACGATCCGGCGCTGGATGCGGCCTTGCCTGCGGCGGATGCCGCGGCATTGCGCGAAAATGTTGAAATGGCGCGGGTGCTGTGCAAACCCCTCGATGTCCAGTCATATCGCGAGGGTCATCTCTCGCCGCTCTTTTTTGGCAGCGCGGTCAATAATTTCGGCGTGCGCGAATTGCTCGACGGCCTGACCGACCTGGCACCGCCGCCGCGGCCGCAGCCGACCACGCTGCGTTCCGTCGATCCCGGCGAGACCAAAGTGACCGGCTTCGTCTTCAAGATCCAGGCGAACATGGACCCGAAACACCGAGACCGTATAGCCTTCTGTCGGCTGGCCTCGGGTCATTTCAAGCGCGGCATGAAGATGCTGCATGTCCGATCCGGCAAGCAGATGACGATCCACAATCCGCTGATGTTCCTGGCGGCAGACCGGGAGTTGGCAGACGAGGCTTGGGCCGGTGACATAATCGGCATCCCCAATCACGGCACCTTGCGGATCGGCGACGGCCTCACCGAAGGCGAGCCGCTGGTCTTCACCGGCATCCCGAGTTTTGCCCCCGAACTGTTGCAGCGCGTGCGTCCGGAAGACCCGATGCGGGCCAAGCATCTGGGCCGCGCGCTCGAGCAGTTGGCGGAGGAGGGCGTGACCCGTGTATTCAAGCCCAAGCTGGACGCCAACTGGGTGGTGGGCGTCGTCGGCGCGCTGCAGTTCGACGTGCTTGCCGACCGGATCCGCACCGAATATGAGGTGCCGGTATTCTTCGAACCCGCCTCCCTTCACACCGCCCGCTGGGTTGAAGCCGACAGCCCCTTGGAACTCAAGAGATTCATCGACGCCAATATGGCCGCCAGCGCCGACGACCATGATGGGGCGCCGGTGTTCTTGGCGCGCAACGCCTGGCATCTGAGCCATACGGCGGAGCAATGGCCGCAGATCAGATTTCTGAAGACCAAAGGCTAGGTCTTATAGAACGAACGGAATCAATGATTTGACCTCAGCGCAGTATCGTCTATAGGCGTCGCCGAAGGTTTCTGTCATCCATTGTTCCTCAAGCCGAATCTTGAGCGAGAATGCAATGATGACAAGGGCGACGGCGGCTAGGCCGCGCCACTCGCTCAGCGATATTGCCGTACCCAGAAAGCCGACCAGGATGCCGGTATAGATCGGATGGCGTACCAAACGGTAGGGGCCGGTCCGGATGAGTTCATGATCGACTTTGACAGTTACGGTCCCGCTCCAATTTGTACCCAGATGGCGCCGTGCCCAGATCGAAAAACTCAAGCCGATCGATAGTGTCGCGACCCCTAACCAATATTCCGCCAGGGTTCGCGGTATAAATTTGGCGAACATCCATCCTCCCTCAGATTCGGGTATGGCGAGCAAGATGAGCGCCGCGAACAAGGGTAGGCTGTGCGCTGTGCGCGACCAGTGCGATTCCAGACGACGAACCGTCTTTCCGTTTCGAGCTGTTGCGTACCAATAGAGGATCCATCCGATCCAAATCAGGACAATCAGCGTGCCATGGAAATTTCTCATGGGGACGTTCTTCAGCCGATTGTCAGACTTTGGCAAGGAATCAGGAACGCTTTGGCGACTCGCCTTGTTGGTCCCTTACAAGCTTCTGAGTTCTGACGGAGAGTGGTTATGGATATCAAATTAGTCGATCCCAAGCAGACGGTTCGTCGCGGCCAGGAAGCCGCAAACCACGCGATAGACGTGGCTCGCGATTTGTCCAAAAGGAAAGTGGTGCAGGCGCGTCATGCCGCAGATGAACTCGTGGACATAGGCGATGAAGCCGTGCGCAGGACAAACCGCGCGGCACGGTCGGCGCATGACTGGATGGAAGAAAAGCCGCATCTCGCCGCCCTCGCGGCTTTAGCTGCCGGCGTCATTCTCGGCGCGATACTAAGTCCGCGCCGTTAGCACGTAACGACCGCCGGCAAGGAAACCGGCGGTCGTTTGCTAATACCGCCGCCGCCGAGTCGATCATTGGTGACGATGGCAAGCTGTCGGAATGAACTCCCTGCGGCGGGCGATATTTTGCGCGAATAAAATTTATCTAGTTAAATCAATTAATTGACATTTGGTGGTCATGTCTTGCGGGAGTGCGGGGCGGTTTCTATACTCCGGCCGTTTTCGCGTTCACTGCTGTCGGCACATACGCATGTCACTGTCATCGCTTCCCCCCGATTATAGGCCGTCTGACGACGAGCCGTTCATGAGCCCGCTGATGCTCGAGTATTTCCGCATGAGGCTGCTTAGATGGCAGGCGGAACTGCTCCAGGAATCGAACGAAACCCTCGCCAGTTTGCAGGTCGACGGTGGTATGCAAGAGCCTGATCTGGCAGATCGGGCGTCGGTGGAAACCGACAGGGCGCTCGAACTGCGGACGCGTGATCGGGAACGCAAGCTGCTTTCAAAGATCAGCGCAGCGCTGATGCGAATCGAAGACGGCTCATACGGCTACTGCGAGGAAACCGGCGATCCGATCGGGGTGAAGCGGCTTGAAGCACGCCCGATAGCCACGCTGTCGCTCGAAGCGCAGGAACGTCACGAGCGGTTGGAGAGAACACAGCGGGACGATTAAGACTGCGTTCCGCTTAAAGTTCTTTAATGTTCTTTTTCGTTGCATTTGAGAACAAACTAGATACGATGTGCTTCTGGACACGCCGTGCGGGCGTGTGGGACAACGGAGGCATCGTATGACGAGTCCGGCTTTACGCGTGGTCGACAAGGATCCCATGGACAAGCAAAAAGCGATCGACGCAGCAGTGCTTCAGATCGAAAAGGCGTTCGGCAAAGGCTCCATCATGAAGCTCGGCTCCCGAGGGGCGGTCGATGTGGAGGTGGTGTCAACGGGATCTCTCGGTCTCGATATTGCCCTGGGAATCGGCGGTCTGCCCAAAGGGCGCGTTGTTGAGATTTACGGTCCGGAAAGTTCGGGCAAAACGACCTTGGCGCTCCATGTGATCGCTTCGGCACAGAAAGCCGGGGGCGTTTGTGCCTTCGTCGATGCAGAACATGCGCTCGACCCGGGATATGCTCGCAAACTCGGCGTCAATATCGACGAACTCCTGATTTCCCAGCCTGATGCTGGCGAGCAGGCGCTCGAAATCGCCGACACGCTGGTGCGCTCGAACGCGGTCGATGTTCTCGTGATCGATAGCGTCGCAGCCTTGGTGCCGCGCGCCGAACTCGAAGGGGAAATGGGCGACAGCCATGTGGGTCTACAAGCCAGGCTGATGAGCCAGGCGCTGCGCAAGCTGACCTCGTCGATTTCGCGTTCGAACTGCATCGTCATCTTCATCAATCAGATTCGACTGAAGATCGGCGTTATGTTCGGCAGTCCGGAAACCACCACGGGCGGCAATGCTTTAAAGTTCTATGCTTCCGTCCGGCTCGACATTCGTCGGATCGGAGCGATCAAGGATCGCGAAACCGTTGTCGGCAACCAAACCCGGGTCAAGGTCGTGAAGAACAAGATGGCCGCCCCGTTCAGGGTCGTCGAGTTCGACATCATGTATGGCGAGGGCATTTCCAAGACCGGTGAGCTGGTCGACCTCGGGGTCGCAGCCGGCGTTGTCGAAAAATCCGGTGCCTGGATATCATATGACGGCCAGCGGATTGGCCAGGGGCGTGAGAACGCCAAGCAATTCCTGCGCGACAATCCCGACGTCGCCGCTTCGATCGAAGCAAAAGTGCGCGCCAATGCTGGATTGGTTGCCAGCGCCATGATGGATGTCCCTGAACCTGACGGCGACGCGGCGTCGCCCGAGTAATTTTATCGAGCACCGCCATCCGGTCATCAGGTTCCTCGCGAGAAACCCCGGCGTTGAGGCTGGGGAGGTAAGCGAGAGGACCCATAGGGTGGTTCCCGCTGGGATT
>PLTD01000178.1 GCA_003165335.1 Rhodospirillales bacterium
GGCTCCAGAGCGCCGCCGCGCCGATGACGACCAGCGCTACAGCACCAACACGCACGCACGCGCCACAAGGGGTGCCCGCCCAGCGATTCACGACCGAACCGTGAGGATCTGTTCTGCCTGGGCAACTCATGCGAACGAGGGGCTGCACCGGGAGGATCTCGACGGATCGCGACCACTCGGTGCAGNNCAGCTTTTCGGAGGGATCCATTCGGAGGTAGATTTCCGTGGTGCGGATATCGGCATGACCGAGCCACAAGGCGACCTTTCGGATGTCGTGCGTGGCCTGCAACATGATCACCGCGCAACTGTGCCGCAGCTGATGAGGCGATATCGAACGGTCGCGCAAGGACGGACACGTCTCGGCCGCCGCCCGAGAGTGCTTCTCCAACACATACTCGAAGCCGGCCCGCGTCATCGGCGCCCCTCCGGCATTGACGAAGAGCTCGGGCACACGAACCGAGCCCCGCAGCGTCAGCCACGCCCGCAGATCAGCCGCGGTTTCTTTCCAGAGCGGAAGACATCGCTCCTTGCGCCCCTTGCCCAGGACCAGAAGGCTCGGCGGCCGCTGCAGGGATAGATTCGCCATCATGGCCCCGACCAGTTCCGAGACGCGCAGTCCGGCCGCGAAGCAAAGATGCATCATCGCCCGATCGCGTACGCCCANNGCGTGGATCTGACCGATCTGCTCCAGAGCCGAAGGCACCTGGTATTCGACGTAGCGCATGAATGTCTTGATCGCGGCAAGGCGCAGATTGCGGGTGGCGACACCATTACCACGCTCGCGCTCGATGTGACCAAGAAAGTCCAGGATTAAAGGCGCGTCGAGCTGTTCGATAACAAGCTGCGACGGCTTTGTCCGGATGCGCTTGGCCGCGAAGGCGAACAAGAGCCGGAAGCTGTACGCATAGGCTTCACAGCTATGCGGGCTATAGCCCCGCTGTCGGGGCATGTAGTCGCGCAGGAAGCCGGTGATCAAGGGGGCAAGGAGGGTCATATGGCCTCTCCCATGATCAATGTTTCGGTAGCGGCGGCGATATCAGTCATCAGCGCCGGCGTCGCCTGAAGATACCAGTAGGTGTGTTTGATATCGACATGGCCCAGATAGGTCGCCAGCGCGACGAAGTGCCGGGCGACCGCGTCACGCTCGGTGTTGCATTGTTCCAGAACACGCGTCGCGAAGCTATGCCGATAATTCCGTTGACGGAATTATGGCGGAGATCGTGAATGCGTACATCGTCCAATCCGGCGTCCTTACGAACGCGGCGCCATGGATGTTGTAGGTCTGTCAGATGCGTCTTCTCCTTCTTCCCAACGATAACATACGGGTTGTCTTTCACGCGAGGCTGCGCTTCTAACAACGCCACGGCAGCATCACCGAGGTGGACGGTTTTCGCGCCTGTCTTGCTATCGGGCAGCCGCAATTCCTTCTGCTGTAGATCGACATAGCGCCATTCGAGACGCTGAATTTCGGACAGACGGCATCCTGTCAGAAGCAGGATCCGGAACGCAGCAATGGAATATATTGTTTCGGACGCGCTAACCTCTGCTATTGTCAATGCCTGTCCCAGACGCTGCAGTTCTGTCGGCGACAAGAACCTTTCACGCCTACTTTCGTGATAGCGTTCGACGTCCTCGCAAGGATTCGTGTGCTTGTCCCTAATCCCCCACGTCTCGGCGAGATTCATCATCTTCGACAGGACGCCGAGAGTGCGGTTTGCCTGATAGGGGATATGAGACAAGGAGCCGTGCAACTCAGTAACGTCGGCCGTCGTTACGGAACGAGCGCGCTGCTTGGCAAAGAAAGGGTCGAGAAACAATTCGACCGACCGCCGATACTCGGCTTGCGTTGAGGGCTTGCAGCGAACAGGGACATACTGGTCAAGAAAACGTCGTCCAAGTTCTTTCATCGTTGTTGACTGTCGGTCCGCATCGCGCAACGCCGCCGGATCGCCATCGGCGCCCCGGACGCTGCCGAGTTTGATCGTTGCTTCGCGTCGCGCCAACTCCGCAGTAACGATCCCGAATTGTCCAATCATCGCCCGCCGCGTCCGCCCGTGACGCCGGTATTGCACCAGGAAGAATCGCTTGCCGCTCGGCATCACGCGAACGCCGAAGCCGGGAAGGTCGGTATCGAAGGCGATGTAGTCTTTGGCCGCGACCTTGAGCGCCTCGACCGTCCTCTTGGTGATCTTGATCTTCGCGCGCGCCAAGCTATTGATCCACCCAGCAGTGGAGGGGCACCCTGGGCGCTTATTCACGTCCAGAGCGCAGCGTTGGCCTTCGCAAAGGCGTCGAAGCTGCTCGACGGATGACCGGTCAGGGTCTGCACCGCGTCGGTGGTCCGATTTTCCATGCCCATGGCGATCATGGTGTCCATGCCGGCGAGTATTTGCGCCGCCCCCGGCGGCATCCCGCGCGCGGCGTATTGAGCGGCTAGTTCCACGACACTGATCCGGCGGTGGATGATNNGCGGTGAGGGCGGCGCAGGCACTGGCAGCGATATCATCTGCGTTGATGAAGGGCACTCGACCGTCGCCTGCGGCGGAATAGATTTCGTTCGCCTCGCGGATGCTATCGAGGTAACGACCTTCGCTAAAATTCTGCATGAACCAGCTTGGGCGCAGCACCGCCCAGCCCTCCGCATTATCGAGCAACCATTGATGCACCCGCCCGGCCGCGGGGCCGCCCGCCGGCAGAAGCGAGGCGCTTTGCAGCACGAAGCGTTTGACACCCCCGGCCACGGCAAGTTGGACGAAATCGATCATAGTGGACGAGGCGTCGCCGCCTGTGGGTGGCGGGATCAGATAGGCGGCGCTGATGCCGTTGAGGGCCGCATCCCAGGTGGCGGGCACGTTCCAGTCAAATGCGATCGCGTCTGTGCCTTGCGGGCGGGGTGAAGCAATGCGCACGCCGACGCCGGCTCGCCGCAATCTTAGAACTAGCCGCCTGCCGACCTTGCCCGTGCCGCCGGTGACGAGAATGGTCATGCCGCTGTCTCCTTTGCGCTAGCCTCAGCCGGAGCGCCGAAACCGCATGCCCAGGCCTCCCTGTCGCCGCCCTGGGCGTCGATGGAAACCAGCGGGTTCCAGTATTCGCGATAGCGTTGCAATTTGCCGTCCCTGACCTCGAAGAACAAGACATAGGTTTGGCCATAGGCGGTGCCGGTGGCGGGGACATGGCCGTGGATGGTTAGCTCCACAATGGCCACATGCGGGTCCTGTGCGGGATGGACGCGCATGTTGTCCACGCCGTCAACAGCGACCTTGCCGGTCGTGCCCGACATATATGTCAAGATTTCCGCCTTGCCGACATAGGCGTTCTTTCGTCCGCGCGGTGCATAGGGAAATTCGCAAACCCCGTCCTCGGCCCAAAGTTTGATCCACTCGGCCCAACGCTTCTCTGCGATCAGACGCTGGTAGGCCAACATCACGCGCATGGTGTCAGCGCGGATCTCGTCGTCGGTCAGGGGCATGGCTGCTTAACTCCTGGCCGCCGCCTGTGAGGCTCAGCCTTACTGGCCAGTATACCCATAGAGTGACGCTATGGCTATCAAGCGGAATGGTGGAATGGCGAAGTTGGAAGC
>PLTD01000072.1 GCA_003165335.1 Rhodospirillales bacterium
TGACGGCAGCATTGCCGAACAGGGTCTTCAGATTGCCGCCAACGAGGGTGACCGAGGCAACGATCGCGATCGCAACGAAACCGGCTATCAGGCCGTATTCAATCGCCGTGGCGCCATTGCGGTTTCCGACGAGCTTGTTGATCAGTGTACGCATTACTTTAATCTCCTTGTTTGAGGCTCTGTTTAAGATGAAGAATAAACCCTTAGAACCGATCAGGCTGTTCTGTACTTGAAGTAACGCAGGTGAGACGGCCGCACTGGGTGAACTTGCTTTAGGCGAAGCGCACCGGTGCGACCGGCATCACTTGACATTAAGCGGCGGCGGCGGTGCTGACGTTGACGGCAGCATTGCCGAACAGGGTGGTCAGATTGCCGCCGACGAGGGTGATCGAGGCAACGATCGCGATCGCAACGAAACCGGCGATCAAGCCGTATTCAATCGCCGTGGCGCCATTGCGGTTACCGGCGAGCTTGTTGATAATCTTGCGCATTATTTACTCTCCTTTTTTTAAGGCTCTGTTTAAGAAGAACAATTCCCTAGAACCAGTCAGGCTGTTCTGTACAAAGAGAAAGCCTGGTGTACCGGCCGCATTGGGGTGGATTTGGCTTTGCCGAAGCCCACCGGTGCGACCCGCATCACCGGGAATTAGGCGGCGGCGGCGGTGCTGACGTTAACGGCAGCATTGCCGAACAGGGTGGTTAGATTGCCGCCAACGAGGGTGATCGAGGCAACGATCGCGATCGCAACAAAACCGGCGATCAGGCCATATTCAATCGCCGTGGCGCCATTGCAGTTCCCGACGAGCTTGTTGATGATCTTGCGCATTACTTTCTCCTTCATTTGAATTTTTGAACTGAATGAAGGTTGAACTGTTTATTTACGACCTTCAAGATAAAAATGGCCAACAAAACCAAGTAAATATTTCATTTACGTCGAAATTAGAATTTCATTTGGTTTAAATTTGAAGGGAATTTCCGGGTATATTCGAACGCGCAACAGGCGCCGCGGAAATCTCAATTAAAAACAGGAAAAAGTTATCGAGCCTGGAGGCGCAGCAGCTGGCGCGGCAAAGTCCGAATCGGCCATGCCATAGCCCCGATAATGCCCGACGGAGCTTCAAGGGAAGATAGGCCGGTCTCGGGAAACTCAGACCGGAGAGGGGATCGATAGGTTCCGAACATTCGATCGAATATCGGAAATAGGGCCGCGAAATTGATATTTTCGTCGGCCGGAAAAATCGAGTGATGAATGCGGTGATAGCATGGTGAATTGAGCAACACCGAATATCGGCCAAAACTAACAGGCAACCTTGCGTGCGTAAAATAGTTATAGAATCCTGTCAGCGTATAGATGCCGACGATTATCGGGTTTGCCTTAAAGATAATTCCGACTGCCAGATATATAGTGAGAGACTTTATAAAATGCTCTGCCCAGTAATGGCGAGCGGTAGTCGATACATTTACATCCGGATCGCTATGGTGAAGAGAGTGCATTGCCCATAAGGGCGATATACTGTGCTGGGCGCGATGGAAAACATACTCGCCGAAATCCATCGCTATTATATAAGCCAGGAGGGCAGGGATCAGACGCCAACCGGTGTCGGGTAAATTGATAAAGCCCTGTCCGGTCACATGTACCAAATAGACAGTAATCGCCGCGGCCGCTGGTTGAAGCAGGGCTTGAATGACTGACACAACCGACGAATAACCGACATTGAACGATATGGATCCAAATCTACGCGGCTCCCTTTCACGGCTTCGTTCGACAACGAACCCGATGAGCACGCATGTGAAACTCAGCAAAAGCCCGATCAGAAAGCCATTGAAAGCCGACGGTGTCATTGAATGTAGCTGACTATACAATGACATGCCCGCCTCGATACCTAATGGCCTTCAGACCAGGCTTCTACTTTACGCCGCCGGAGTGGCAGCGGTGAGGGCAGTGTTCACCGATGTGAACAAGGTCGTCAGCTTCGTACCGACCGTCGTAACCGAGCCTGCCGTCGCGACGGCAATCAGAGCCGCGATCAGGCCATATTCGATCGCGGTCGCGCCGGTGCGATCATTCTTTAGATACGTAAAAAGTTTGCGCATTTTATTCACCTATTATTTGGACGTTGCATTACGCCCAAACGTGACATCAGAATCTGAAGGCTCGCAAGTATAATTTGCGGAGTGGTTACCAGTATCTATTCCACTTTACAGCGAATCATAATCTCATTTGGTTTAAATTTTAACCTTTCAGGTTTTCCTGACCCCACAGACACTATAGGAAACAACACACTACTCACCACGTGCATTATTAC
Source organism: Rhodospirillales bacterium (assembly GCA_003165335.1). Lineage (GTDB taxonomy): Bacteria > Pseudomonadota > Alphaproteobacteria > BOG-932 > Roseiterribacteraceae > BOG-932. The sequence goes on from PLTD01000072.1 coordinate 2,307, forward strand.
TTAAAATTTGAACCTAGTCTTAAGCGAAATTCCACGCACTGCGCTTTTATTTTGTTAGCTTCCGGCAGTTATGAAGCCAATCAACCCATCCGGAGCCATTTTGCCCGCCGATCTCGTCCACCTCCAGAAACTGGTCCCCAATTACTTACACGCGCAAGTAAAGCAGCTTGGCGCAGGCCGGCGGCTGTTGGCACAAGCTTTGGCGAATCGCTCCGGCACAGCGGCGCTGGAGTTCGCAATTATACTTCCCGTCATTGTTACGCTCTTGATCGGCATGTTCGACTACGGCGCGCTGGCTTATCAAACGATGGAAGTATCAACAGCAGCGCACGCCGGCGCCGAATACGCTCTTAAAAACGGCTTTACTGCCTCGGCTGTGCAAACCGCGGTCACAAGCGCCACAACACTGACAGTAACAGCATCGCCCGCGCCTACCCTCGAAAAGGCCTGCGTCACGAGCGGTGCGATCGTGGTGACGGCGGGATCGTCTTGCTCGTCCGGCGGGGCGCCCGGCAGCTATGTGCTGGTCTATGCCCAGGCGCCATTCTCACCGATCATTTCCTGGGCCAGCTTTATCATGCCAAGCAGGGTCGCGGCGCAGGCGATGGTTCGGATTCAGTGATGCGCACGCACGATCTCCCAAACGAAGTGCGGGCTTTCTGGCGAGCCCGAGAGGGAAATACGGCCGTTGAGTTCGCTTTGGTCGCACCGGCCCTATTTCTCGTCATATTCGGTACGCTCGAATTCGGTCGGCTTTTATGGACCCAGTCTTCGCTCCATTACGCAGTAGAGCAGGCGGCGCGCTGCGCATCGGTAACGCCCAGCGTATGCGGTACAGCGAGCCAAATTCAAAGTTACGCAGCTAATACGATCAGTTTTCTCAACATAAGTTCGTCGACATTCACGTCAACTTCGACCAGTTGCGGCCATAAGATCAGCGCCTCATTCAACTATCAGTTCATCGCCACCGGGCTTTTCCCCTTTACTCCCACTCTAACGGCACAGGCATGCTCGCCATGACCGACGGGATTTTCAACAACAGCATCAGCCGCAAGCGTACGCACCCTCAGGAGCTATCGATCATGAAAGTTGTCGGCATACAGGACGGATTCGAGATGAAACCAAGCAAAGATCCTAAGCAGCCGCAATCATTCGCAATACTGGCGCGGGTAGCCTCCAGCCTGTGGTTTATCCTTCTCGCCGTCCTGCTGTGGCGCGGCCTGATGTCCACGATCTATGCAGTTCCTCTGCACGCGGCAGACTTCAGCGATTGGTCCCCCGTCGTGTCGCACTTCTGCACGTTGGCTTTCTACATAACCTTGGGGTGGCTGATGCTGGTCCGGCCGCACGCCCTTGCACGTCAAAACGGCGTCGTTCCCAAGATCGTCGCATTCACCGGGACCTATGCCGTATGGATGATGCCCATTCTTCCGCAGGGGCATCATACTTCGTCCCTGCAGATCGTTTCGGCGGCAATTACGCTCGCCGGCAGCCTGTCGATCGTTTGGTCGGTGCTGTATCTGGGCCGTTCTTTCAGCATCGTCCCGCAGGCCCGCAAGCTGGTCATAAGCGGACCCTATCGTATCGTCAGACATCCTCTTTATGTAGCAGAGGAAATCGCCATCATCGGCGTCGCTCTCCAATATGAATGGTATGCGGCGCTGCCGTTCCTTGCCATGCATATCGCACTGCAGCTTCGTCGGATGGGATATGAGGAATCGCTTCTTCGGGCGGTATTTCCCGATTACGAAGCCTATGCCCAGCGCACAGCTCGGCTCATCCCCGGCATTTGGTGATAATTAGGTCCCGAACGATGCCAGAATTTGGGCAGTTAACGAGGCGCCTTGCCCGCGATGAAACCGGCGTCAGCTCCGTCGTCATCGCGCTCGGCATGACCATAATGCTGGGCGGCGCAGGTCTCGCGATCGATATTGGCCTTTGGTACAATGACCAGCGGGTCGCGCAGAGCGCAGCGGATTCAGCGGCTTATAGCGCAGCCATCGATTTCGGCTCGGGGGATACGCTGGCGAACGCCACTTCTGCAGCCGAAGCGATCGCAGCCCAATATGGCATGACGAACGGCAGCGGGGGGGTGAGCGTAACTGTCAACATGCCGCCGAAACAAGGCTCATACACCACCAATTCGAATGCTATCGAGATACTGATCCAAAAGACCGAGACCAGGCTTTTCAGCAGCCTGTTCATGAATTCCGCCGCTGTTTCGGCTCGAGCTGTGGCGTTGGCCGGGTCGACCAACGGCAGTTATTGCATTCTGGCACTCGATTCCAGCGCTTCGACCAGCGTCAGTACCGCGGATATTGAGTTGTCAGGCGGCGCAACGGTCGATGCCAGCACCTGTGGTCTTCAGGTCAATGCGTCCGGTGCCGATGCGCTTTACCTTACCGGTGGCGCAACTCTCAAAGCTGCCACACTGTCGATTGTCGGGAATTATTCGGTTAACGGCGGATCCACGCTGACGGTTTCGGGGACCAAGACCATAAGCGCGTCACCGATCTCTGACCCGTATGCCAATGTCACGCCGCCGACTCCTGGGGCCTGTGCAGCCACCAACAGCTATAGTTACGGCACCCATACTCTATCGCCCGGAACCTATTGCAACGGGTTGACGCTAAATGGAGGCGGTACGGATACGATGACCGCCGGCGTTTATATTATAGACCGCGGTGTTTTGGATTTGACCGGTGGCGCAACCCTTAATGCGACTGCGGGGGTAACGATTGTTCTGACGAGCAGTACAGGCTCAAATTATGCGACGGCCCAGATCGATGGCGGGACCACGCTCAACATCACGGCACCGACCACCGGGGCAACCAAGGGTTTGGCGATCTTTCAGGACCAGCGGGCGCCGACGAGTGGAACCGACACTATTACCGGGGGAGCGACGCTCAATGTTACCGGTGCACTCTATTTCCCGTCACAGACGCTGAACTATCAGGGCGGCAGTTCGACAACATCGCTTTGCACACAGCTGGTCGCTTTTAGAGTCAACTATACGGGTGGAACGAAGTTCAACAATACCTGTGGCGGCACCGGGGTTACAGGGATCGGCACCACGAACACGGGTCTGGTCGAGTAATCGAATCCGCTTAGATCGCAATGCGGCCCATTCCGCCAAGGGCGCCCGCTTCAGCGCTCCGGCTCCAGAATTGCTGAAGTCCGCGCAATGTCTGCCGGCAGATTGCAATGTCTTCGCTTTTCAGATTGCCGTTGGTCAAAGCCTCAAGATGGCGCGCATTCATATTTTTGAGGATGGCACAGAGTTCTGCACCTTTCTCAGAAAGGCGAACCATAATGACCCGCTTGTCATGGGGAGAGCGTTCCTGATCGATATAGCCGATCTCAGTCAGTTTTTTCAGATTGTAAGAGACATTCGACCCGAGATAGCAGCCGCGCCACATAAGCTCGCTTACCGTCATCTCTGCGTCGCCGATATTGTGAAGCATCAGCGCTTGGACATTGTTGATGTCCCGGATCCCACGAACGTCGAGTTCCAATTGGATCACGTCGAGAAACTGCCTGTGCAGTCGCTCAGCTAACACGACGACTTCGAGATACTCGAGCTTCAGTTCTGTGTCTGACATTTGTGGCCCCTTATCCATCGAATGCGAATTCAAACGCTTGGTCAGATTCGGCGCCAGCTGGCAGGTGTGCCTTTATGGCACCGCATCTGAACTAGCTTATCCGAGCTCTTATTAGCTTGGTTAGCTAGCACTGAAGCTACTCATAACTTGCAGTGAAGCTAATTGCAAGCTTATTTAAGCTAGTTTTAAGCTTTTTCTAGCTAACGACGAAACATGACCGCTTGCGGGTGACGATATAGCTTACTCGGGCGCAGGGACGGCCAGGCGAACGCGGCAATCTTGGTGCAAATACACACGAGCCGGCGGGCGCGCTCCACTTACTAAGTGTGGTAAGCACCTCAAGTTGGATAAACTTAAAGCCTAATAAGCTTGACTTTCCTAGCTAAAGCGACCAGGTTCATTCCCTGGACAAGCTTGAGTCATGCTTAATTCTAAGCATGTTTCGGAGTCGTTGATGAGTGTGGTGAGACGCCGCGTTTTTTCGGAAAGCTACAAGCGGGCGGCCGTAGAGCGGGTTGCAGCCAGCAGCCGCTCGCCCGGCGCGGTCGCTTCCGAGCTAGGCGTTCATGAAACCGTATTGCGCCGCTGGATGGCCCAATTCCCGGCCACCGAAGCCCTACCTCAGGCAGCCGATCTTTTGGCGCCGTTGCCGCCTCAACCGGCGACAATCATCCCTTCACCGACGCCGGGCACGGATCTTCCGGCAGAAAACGCCAAATTGCGTGAAGAGGTGGAACGACTGCGTTCGGAACGCGAAATCCTTAAGAAGGCGTTCGCGATAATGTTCGGCGAGATGAAATAGAATCTACGCGCCTGTCAAACACCGACGCGTACAGCGCCGCCCATTGCACCGGGTTCGATCGCTCGGCTCCAAAACTGCTGGAGACCACGCAGGGTCTGACCGCAGGTCTCGATGTCCTGGCTGTTCAAATTCCCGCGCGATAAGGCTTGAACATGGCGTTCGTTCATGTTGCGGAACAGGTCACACAAATCAGCGCCCTTGTCCGATACGCGCACCATGATCACCCGCTTGTCATGCGCAGAACGTTGCTGGACGATGTAACCCGTATCCGTCAGTTTCTTCAGATTGTAGGATACGTTCGACCCAAGATAGCAACCGCGCCACATGAGTTCGCTCACCGTCATTTCGGCGTCGCCAATGTTATGGAGAATCAAGGCCTGGACATTGTTGATGTCTCTGATGCCCCGAACATCAAGCTCCAGTTGGATGACGTCGAGAAATTGTCTGTGCAACCGCTCAGCAAGCGCGACAACTTCTAGATAGTCGATCTGCATGGTTCTCTCCGTCGTTTTACGTTCGGTCCACAGTCAGTCTACTGATCCGCCGTGCGGCTTCTTCAGTCGTCTTAACGCAGACAGGTTAACCTGTTCTGCTATCAAGCGTGTTAAGGTCCTGTTATCATTTCTCCACTTGAATTGTGTAGCTTAGGGCGGCCAAGCACCGTATATTTCTATGTAATATCAACAATGCTTATTAATGCGCTGAATTGTATAGAATATATCAGATTAACATTTGCGTTTCAGTCAGGCCGTTTCCCTGGAAACCGAGGAAGAATCCCGTTGAGGAGATTGTCATGCGATTGAGGTTTTTGATTTCGGCGTTATCGACGGCAGTCGCGCTTTCGGGATGTGCGTCCACAAATATCAACCAATTTTCCGGTGGCGCTCCGTCAATGGCGCCCGACGCGTGGATGTTCGGAACCGTGGACGGATATGGCCTGATTATCGATCGCTTCGGCTCGGTTAAAAGTCAGTTCCACGCCCATGAAGTCGGCAATTGGGACCCGGCTTCCCAAACCGTCACGGTAAACGAGCATATCGTTTACCTGCAGGGCAGCACCGACGATGCCAGCGACCGGACCTGGAGATTCGTACAAACTTCGCCCGGTCATTGGAGCGGAACCGCGGCAGACGTTATCGGCACTGCTGTGGGAGAGCAAAAGGGCAACGCCTGGCACCTGATATTCCGCCAAAAACTCCCTGTCGGCGGCAGTCAGGTCGAAGTCGATGTCGACGACTGGCGGTGGCGAGAAGCCGACACTGTGGCGATCGATCATTCGACGGTCTCGAAATTCGGCGTCACGCTTGCAACCGGCGAGATAGCCTTCGTAAAGTCGAACTGATCGCCCTATTGAGCCGGCGGTGCATTCCACCAGCCACCGCCTAAAGCGGCGAACAGGGCCACGGTGTCCTGGTAGCGAAGCGCCAGAATCTGAAGTTCGGTGATTTTAGCCTGTTGAAACAGGCCGTCGGCTATCAGGACATCGGTGTAATTGGCGAGCCCCGCTGCATAGTTGGCTTGCACTAGGTGTAGTGCCTGATCGGCGGTGGCTACGGCTTCGTCTTGGGCCTTAAGGGCTTCGGCGTCATGCTCGAGAGCACGCAGCGCATCAGCGACCTGGGCGAAAGCAGCGATTGCCGTCTGGCGGTACTGGGCTACTGCCGCTTTATAGGCTTCAACAGCGGCCTTGCGTTTGAACCACAGCGTCCCACCTTCGAAGACTGGCGTGACGACATCTGCGCCGAAGCTCCAAAATTTCGAACCGGCGGCAAAAAGCTGACTGGCGGCGTTGCTATTGGCTCCGTACCCGCCGGTCAATGTGACGCTGGGCAGCATCGCTGCGGTGGCCACGCCGATTCCAGCACTCGCGGTGTGGGCGGTCGCCTCAGCCGCAAGGATATCTGGGCGCTGGGAAACAAGTTCTGAGGGCACGCTGACCGGTAGATCGACTGGCAAGGTCAGGTTGGCAAAACTGACATCCGGTGGCGTCCAATCCGACGGCGCATGACCCGCCAAAGTCGCCAGCAGATCGTCTGTTTGGCTTAGTTTCTGCTCAAGTTGCGGTATGGACGCCTCGGTCGAAGCTAGCTGACTGCGCAGGCTCAAAACAGCGGAATAGGGCGCTGTACCTGCTTTAGCCTGGACCTCAGCCAATGTAACCTGCTTCTTTTCGAGCTCAATCAGTTCCCGTGTCGCCTGGATTTCAGCTCGGTAAGCTGCTTTTGCCACCGTCGCGTTGACGATATTTGCCGACAGCGTCAAATAGGTTGCCAACTCCGTGTCGCGTTGCAAATCGGCCTGGGCAGCCAATCCCTCGACAGTACGGCGTTCGCCGCCGAAAACATCCAGCGCATAGCTGACCGACGCCGATAGCGTAAACAGATTGAAAATGCTTCCTGACCCAGCCTGACCGACTTTGTCCGGAGAGTACTTCTGCCGTGTTGCATCGAAACCGGCACCGATCGAGGGGTAAAAGATGCCATAGCCGCTGCGCAATTCGTCCTGGCTCTCACGCAAATTGGCCTGTGCCACCGCCAGACCCGGATTATTGTCCACCGCCTCTCTAACGATGGCGTCAATCTGGGAGGATTTGAAAAGTCTCCACCAGTCGGCTGCGATAACCCCGCTGGTGTCAAAATGCTGCGATGCGCCACTCGCCGACTGAGTCGAGACCGGGTCACTCCCATTAGTGTAATGCTTCACTGAGGGCGGGTCGGGCCGTACGAAATCGGGGCCGACTGCGCAAGCAGACAGCGCACAGCATAACCCAATGGAGGCGAAAGCACGGGTGGTCATTTCTGGTTAAGCCCGAGTTTTTCGGCACCCGCAGCAGGAGTTTCGCCGATGTACACATCGACCAATTGCCCTGGGTATAGATTCACGTTTTGGGGCTTCTCGAAACGAAAAATGATCGGCAGAACACGAACATCGACCTGCTCCTGCCGCTGATCTGACAGTTCGATTTTAGGCGATACATAAGGCTGCATTCGTTCATAGGTCAGCGGCACATTGATGTCCGTACCCTGGACATACATCCGTGCGCTAATTTTTCCGAGCGGAGGAAGACGATTGATCAGAATTTCGTCAACGTAGCTGCGCACTTCCAGTGCGCCCGGCGCCGAACCGACCACTATGAGCGGCAGATAGCCTTGTGTGTAGGTGTCATAGGCCCCCTGGGACGAGACATAGCTGCCGACCGCTGCTTCGATCGACAGTACCACTCCGTCATTCGGCGCCCGGATCGTGTATTTCACAAGCAAGGCTTCAGCCGCTGCTAGCGCCTTTGTTTGCGCTATATACTGACGCTGGACAACATCAAGATTGGTTTCCGCGACCTTCGCGGTATTGCGGGCGGTATCCAACACGTCCCGGCTTAGCGATTGCGGATCGATTGCGAAGGAGCGCTCATCCTTGGCCAACGTATCGGTAGCGCTTTTCAGACTGGCCTTAGCGTTGGCGATCTGGCCAACCACGACGTCGAGTTGCGCTTTCTGTTGTTCGGTGACCTGACGCTGCACCGAATCATCGATTGTTATCAGTGGTTCGCCCGCCTTAACGGCATCGCCCTCTGCAACCAATAAGCGCGTGATGGGCCCGGTGACCTCCGGAAAGATCGAAATATTGGTGCCGTGAGTCTGCTGGCTCTCGATGATGCCGGTGGCGTAGATGCCGTTGGCATAAGGGTCCGGCGCCGGGCTGAACACTGGCGGCTGCGGGGACGGCTGCTGGGCCGAGACATAGGCGCTGTACAGTCCGATGAGAACGCCGATCGCCGACAGCAGGTAGAGAAACTTAAGTTTCACCGGATACCTCCGCAATATGCTCGCCCGCCGCCTGGATGCTCGTCAACTTGCCATCTTCCATGTTCATGATCCGATTGGCGAATTCGAAAATTCGCGAATCATGCGTGATGATTATGATGCAGCGCTTGTCGGTGAGGAGCTCGTCGCGAACGAATTTCAGGATCGAGCGACCGGTGTCACCGTCGAGAGACGCGGTCGGCTCGTCAAAGATCAGGATATCGGGCCGGCTGACGATGGCGCGAGCGATCGCAACGCGCTGCTGTTCGCCGCCGCTGAGTTTTACCGGCGGGAGCTGAGCGCGCCCCTCAAGCCCGACGATCTTCAAGTCCTTCAGAGCTTCGGCGATCGCCTCGTCCCAGTTGTGACGTTGCAGGATCAGCGGTATTGCCACATTTTCGACCGTCGTCAGGCGAGGAAACAGGTGATAGTCCTGAAATACGAAACCCAGCTTCGCAAGTCGGAATTCCGCGAGCTTGTCGGTCGAAAGGCTCCAGATATCGCTGCCTTCGATTTCAACTTTTCCAGAATTCGGCCGGAGTATTCCCGATACCATGCTAAGCATCGTGGTCTTACCGCTGCCCGATGGCCCGACGATATAGAGCATCTCGCCGAAATAGGCATCGAAGGTGACGTCTTGAACCGCCACTGTCCGAGCTTCGCCTTCTCCAAACCATTTCGTGAGCCCAATCGCCCTGATTGCTGGGGTTGGCATAGTTCAGCCCCGGAAAATGTCGAAGGGCTCAATCTTGAGCACTTTGCGAACGCCGATATAACTGGAAATTCCCGCGATCACGACGACCATCACGAAAGCGAGACCGATATTCCAGAACGTAATGATCGCGGCATAGTCGGGTATTCTCAGACGCGCCAACCAGATCATAATTCCGCACAGCCCGATCCCAACTCCATAACCGGTCAGGGCGGTGAAGGTCGCCTGAAAGAGAATCATAGACACCAACTCGCTGCTTTTGGCGCCGATCGCTTTTAATGCCCCGAATTTCTCAAGATTTTCGAGAATAAAAGTATAGAAGGTCTGACCTGATATTGAGAGACCGACTATGAAGCTAATCACGGTCATGAGCAGCATGTTTGTGCCAAGCCCGGTTTGGTAGGTATAGAAATTTGAGATCTTGGCCATGAATTCATCTTTAGTCAGAGCAAGATAGCCCATGGACTTCACTTTATTTTCGATCTCGATAGCATCCTTTTCTGTTTTGGGATCAACCAATATGTACGAGATCGTAAATCTAGGATTGGGCAGGTACTGAAGCGCCCTGTTATAGGTCGTGTAGAGGGTTGGCACACCGAACAGACCGCTCGTCGCAACCTCGGCGATGCCGACAATCTTGCCCCGGTGTTCGTTCAGTTCGAACTCAGTGCCGATTTTTGGGTTTTTGAGTTTGGGGACCTCCGAATCATGGATCAGGATGAAACCATTCTCAGCAAAGATATCCTGTATATTGCCCTCAATGAGCCGAGGCCGGCCGAACAGACTACTGTCGTCCAAGCCCACAACATTGACCGCCTGGTAAGTTCCGTCATGCAGTTTTACTAGGCCCGATCCGGAGTAGAGCGGGACTGCATAATTCACGCCGGGAATCGAGCGCACTTCATCAAGTACGAAGTCCGGCATGGGAATCGTATTGGCGACCGTTTGGACTGCCGGGTCCATCACCCATATCTTAGCGCCAATATTGATGACCGTCGCCGATGATCGGTTCAGAACGCCAGAAAAAAGCGAAGTCATCTGGATCATGAGAAATACGGCAAAAGTTATGCCGACTAGAAGCGCTGCGAATTTAGAACGATCATTTACCAGTAACTTGTAAGCGATCTTGAGAATTCCAAGCATCAATAACTTCGCCTATAAAGAATCCATGGGATCCACGATATATTAAAATTATATTATAACATTCCTGCCCCGCATTGATTTATCTCAAGAACACCCCCATGCGTTAGCTGGCCGGAATTTCGCTTGCCGCGAAGTACACGATGCCTAGCAAGCATAACACCCCACGCCGGCCGGATCATCAAACTATACGAGCCGGCAATCGAGTGTTTATTTCTGCTGAGCAGAAGGAGGAGGAGGAGGCGTTACCGGAACCTCGCGCCATGCGACGCCGCATGAGGCGACGTAGGGATAATAGCCTTTGGGATTGTCGCAGTAGTACCAGGATAGCGCCGGCGGCAATCCGGTCGGCATCGGGGGCGCCTGCTGCAGGACAATGGCTGGCGGAATATAGGTCGGAAAGGGATAGATCGGTTCTGGATAGAAATACCAGAAGTCGTCGACAGCCCACCACCAAGCATAACGTCCGTCGTGCCAATCATGTACCCAGCGTCCGCCAGCCCATAAAGACCGTTCAGCTGGCCCGAAATGGGCGAAATCGCGGCCGTGAAAATCATGGCCCAGCGCATGTCGCTCAGCATGCACAGCGGCTGTAGGCGATGCGAGTATTGCCCGCAAAACAAACAGTTCCGGCTAGATAGGCAAATTGCTTGATGCGCACAGACATCGCCTTCCAAATTTGGGTTAAGAATACGGTTAGCTACCAGCGGGTGGCTGAGCCTTGATCCAGAGCAATTGGCACGGGATTAAATTTTGTGAGATTCAGGTCGACGCGACCGCGATTGCATCCTTTTAATCATCGTTAATGCCGCCCCTTAAGGCTCAGAATGTATGCGACGATCGCCGCTGCTTGATCGTCGTCTAGTTGGGGGTTGAGCATGTTGAAAGGCATTTTTACCGTAGAATGGGTCGTCAAAATGAAGGAATGAAGCGATTGCTCAGTTGCACCCGGTTTTTTAGAAATCGATCGGAAGCTGAGAGCGGGCGGACGCAGGATCGGTGGGTCCGGCTGGTCGGCCGAAACGCTGTGACACGCCGAGCAGATCAAAAGTGCCAACCGATGACCTTCCAGAAGATCTGACTTGGCGGCGCTTGATTCTTGAGCATGCACTCCACCCGTTAGCAAAAATGCAAGAACGAGATAGAAGGGGGCCCTAAGCCTACGATGCATTTCAACTCTCCAAACGAGAAAAAGCGTCAATGGAAGATTGCTATGGCCCTACAGCCTTCCAGGTTTCGTCTGGATCATAGACCGTCACGGCTGCGCCCGTTTGCGCAGTGGCTGGTCCGAGATTTTTTTCGAAAACGACCCCATTCTGATTTACGATAAATGTCATGATCCCTGAATCGCCGTATTTTGCCGGATAGGCGAGCAGCGCAAAACCGCCGGTCATATGTCCGTCGACGATGTAGCTTTTGGCGCCACCGGGCGCAGCTTTTCCCTGTTGGGTCAAAATTTTGTAGTAATAGCCCTGGAAGGGCGCACGCCCTTGCGCACTAGCCGTGCCGTAACCTCGAGATTCTGCGGTTGCGACCAGCGGTCCTAATGGGCTTTCCTTATCGCTGCCGACTGCGCGCCAGTAGAGGCCATCATGCTTCCCCTGGGAGCTGACCACCTTCTGCGCATATTCGTGAAGGTTATCGTCAGCAGCGGTTTCGACAGCATAATCCTGCTGAGCTCCGACGTAGGCGCGGCTAACCCTTATCGCATTGAGTTCATTTCGGCCGATACGACGATCGAGTATTTGCTCGGCTCCGGCCTTTACATCAAACCGCCATTCGGCTCCTTGCTTCACGAGTGGGATGGGATAAGGCCATGCGTCGTCGCCCAAAATGAGGGTTGCTTTGCGATCGCCATCAATTTCGATCCTATGTGCCTTGTCAAAGGAAGCAGCCAGTCTTTCTCGTGCATGCTTTTCGGCAATGGGATCGCCCGAATTGACGAGCATTTCGCCTGCGGAGCCGAAAATCTCGATGAGATCGTCTTTGGTGCCGCTATGCCATGCCGAAGCTAGCGCATCGGCTGCCTGCTCGGGTGTGGCAAAGGATTTCTCACTCATTTCGTCGGCGTGAACAGCCGATAAAGTGCCGACTATGATCAGCGCGAAAGTGAAGGCAAAAACGACAAAAGTCCCCCACCGATAAGTCCCAGAGCCATATTGACGGTGGTTGTTCATCGTATCCTCATCTCGCACGACCGGCTTAAACACCCAACTCATCGGTGGCCCCGGCTACCGCTCGAGGGAGCGGAACGCTCTGAGCCACCTCCACTCGAGGAGAATGAGGGCATCGACATTCTGCTCGAGTGTCCACGTTCAGCTTGAGCTCGCACATCTTCGCCCCGACCGTAGGATTCGAAGGCGGGGGAGGCAGCCCGCGACTGACCGCCGCTCGGATAGCCACGCAATCCGCGTTGTACTTCCGGTGATGCCAAACCATCTGGGAACCGCCCGCGAGTTGCCGGATCGCGGTATGGGACACCCGAACGATGGGATTGGTCATGTTGCCAAATGTTACCGCCTACTGGTGCGCGATTCCTGTTAAGCGCGGTAAACCGGTCTCGGTCTATGTCGATCCGATGGCGGCCCCAGTCCCAGTGATCCCAACCCCACAGCGGGCCGATAATGGATACGCCGAACCACCCGAAGCCGAGATCGCCGATGATTACGCCATCGAAGAAACCGGGGAAATAATAGGGCCAAAATGCGGGATAGGGCCATGGGCCGTAAACTACCGCCGGATCATAAACCGGAATATATACGATCTGTGGGCTGGGTGGCTCGATCGTAATAAATTGGCCTTGGGTTGCTACCGTTTCTTGTGGCGTCGATTGTAGTTTCCCGGCTGCCTGAGCACGCTGCCGCAGACGCTGAACCGAATCCATTGTAGCCGATTGGTTGGCAAGGAATGCCTCGCCTAAACGCTCGGTCCAGTCAAGATTGCCATCGAGCATGCGCAAGATCTGAGGAAACGGCACAATAGATTTTACACTGGGGTCCCAGGGTTTCTGCTCGAGCGCTGCCGTCAATTGATCGCCCTTAAGCGCAGCGTTATTCGGATCCTGCAACCACCGGTCGGCCTGAACTACCTCCAGGGGATAGGTCGCCGCCATGAGAATCTGAGCGAGAAGTGGATCGGGATAAAGCGCGATCGGAGCCAATATCTGGTCCAATTGCGCTGGCGTGAATTGCGGTGCGGGCTGAGCCGGCGACGGAATCGCTGTTACTTGCGCGTGCGCTACAGACGCTGCAAAGCAGCCGACGAGTAAGGCGGCAGCTATCGTTTCAATCAGTTTCACCTTCATCGTCCGCCTTCCAATGCATTTAGTGAGACTGCCGTGTATCTCGTCTGGCGGAAGGAGTAAGCGCAGACCTGGCATCCGAGTATTTGATCCACCTCAACGCTAGCCTCATGCAAACCAAACCGATTTGGCTCGAAATGCCGCCATGTGCCTAAGATGATGCGATCAGTACGAAAAACCTGGTCCAGAACGATTTTGGCTTCTGAAATCAATTCTCCAAGAAGAGAGCGTTTCCGGTCGTCCAACGAATTTCGTAAACCCCGTATCAAAGACGATGCCGATTCGATGATTTTCGACGGTTTTAACATCCGCAAGCCTTCGGCAGGAAAGGTGAGTACTCGGCAAGGTCTTTTCCGGAGGCGCGGATGGCTCTAAATCTGCGACGCCTCACTTGGATTTGATTCTCGACAGGAATTCCACGGATCCACAATGCAAACCATGCGAGTTCTACATATTTAAATCTCCGGAAAACCGGCGCGTAAGAATTCGT
>PLTD01000081.1 GCA_003165335.1 Rhodospirillales bacterium
GCATGCAGGAAATGCTCTATCCGACCAGCTATCTGAAATCCAAGGGCCTGGGCAAGGTTTGCGCCCTTCTCACCGACGGCCGCTTCTCGGGCGGCACCTCGGGCCTATCGATCGGCCATGTCTCGCCCGAAGCGGCGGAAGGCGGGCTAATCGGCTTGGTCGAAAACGGCGACATCGTCGAAATTGATATCCCCAACCGGACCATCGCTCTGGCAGTCGCCGGCACCGAACTCGCCCGCCGCCGCCAGGACATGGAGGCTAAAGGCAAAGCAGCCTGGAAGCCCAAAACCCGCAACCGCAAGGTTTCGGCCGCATTGCGCGCCTACGCCGCCCTGACGACCAGCGCGGCGCGGGGGGCAGTCCGGGTGATCGACTAGGTTAGCCGTCGAGCTTTTTGTTTGCCTTGGCGTCGATCTTGGATTCTTGCGATTTCGACATCCGTCCTGCCTTTACGGCCTGGGCGGCGCGTGCCTTGGCGTCGGCGGCATGCGCCTTGTCGGGAATGGGATAGGATTTGCCCGGTCCGGCAAATTCGGACTTCGGCAATTTCTTGCGCTGTGCGGCAGTCAATGTGGGCATGTCAGTCTCCGATCGGATTGTGGATACCGATCGAAACACGCAAACATTCTCGTAGGCTCCCGCAAAAATGAGATCGGCAGGATGGAAAGAGCGCAGCGGAACCCATCAACGAAATCGAAACACCAAGGCACCAAGTTAAAGCCTTAAAGCCAGTTTCTTCTCGGTGCCCTTGGCGCGTTGGTGTCTTGGTGTTTACTCTTCACTTAATGACCCGGTTGATGAGTTTCGCTACGCTCCACTCATCCTACTGCATTGTAATCTCCACCCGCTCTTAGACGACGTGCGCCTTTGCCGTTAGCTCAATCCCGAGCGCTTTCATGACGGCTATCGTTGTTTTCAGCGTAGGATTGCCGTTTTCGCTAAACGAACGATAGAGCTGTTCCCTGGACAGGCCGGTCTGGCTGGCGATCTGCGTCATCCCTTTTGACCGCGCCACAACGCCAAGCGCGTGCGCGATATAACCCGCGTCCTCAGTCTCGAACGCTTCGGCCATGAAAATTGCGATTGCCGCATCGGATGTCAGGTCCTCGGCAGGATCGTAGGTCGTGAGTTTTTCAGCCATCTTACTGACTCCATTCGTCCAAAAGTCGTTTCGCCGTGGCGATATCCTTCGCCTGACTACCCTTATCCCCGCCGCACAGCAGGACGATTATCGTCTGGCCCTATCTATGAAAGTAAACGCGATAGCCAGGACCGTAATGAATACGGAGCTCGTCGATCTCCTTCCCTATCGACTTGGCATCCCCAGCATGTCCTTAGGCAAGACGATCAAGCCGGGAGGCGATCAATGCACGGGCGCGCTCGTCCTTGAGGCGCGTTCGCCACTTGCGAAATGTCTCGGTTTGTTTGAGCTCGAACATATGAAATGTAGTTTTAAAACTACAAGATGTCAATCGCCATCAGAGCAATGCAGCAAGCGTTGCCCCTAAATCCGCTCGTACACCACGTCGGAGCCGTCGCTGGCTTTGAAGCTGAGGCCAGACCAGTTGGCGGTGTCGTCGTACCAAGTGTCCAGCACAGCGTCCCCGGTCAGCGAGAAATGATTGGCGGTGATCTTTGCGCCCGAGGCCACAGGGATGGCGTCGCTGCCGATCAGTGTGATCGTCGGGTGCATCAGACGGCCGTCCTGGGTGTTGATCATCGGCCCGTCCAGCATCTTGCGGTTCCAGTGGGTCGCTGGCAGAGCGCTCTCAGGCGCTGTATAGAGTGGCGCCTTGGTGCCCTCGACCAGGAACCCTGCGTCCGACGATTTGTGACCGCTGACTTTAAAGGGCTTGCCGTCGTCGTTGGTCTGGGTTTCGAGCGAGACGAGTTGACCGTTCTTCCAGGTTTCGGTGGCGTTGTGTGTGTAGCGGAACAGGGTGATCGGTCCGATGCCGACCTTCAGCTGAACGGCGACGCGTACGACCAGATTGCCCTCGCCGTTCTGCTCGAAAGCCAGAAGATGCTCACCGATCTTGCTGCCTTTGCGCACGACGGCAAAGCCCAGCGCCTTGCCCGGCGGTGTGGATAACAGACTGGGTTTGTCGGCGGTTTGGCCCAGGGATGGGCGGACACACAGAAATGCCCCGCCCGCTATGACGAAGCAACGCCTACTGATCATCACCCGGATTTAGCCATCGCTGAGGAACCCACAGAAGGACGTCCGATTACATAGAGGCCGACATCGATCATGCCTGACCGGAATCCGCCCTCGCAATAGGCCAGGTAATATTCCCACATCAACTTGAAACGCTCATCGAAGCCAAAAGTTCTGATCGAAGTCCAGGCATCCTGGAATCTGCGATTCCATTCAGCCAGGGTCAAAGCATAACTGTGGCCGAAGGTTTGCAACGATTTGATCTCAAAGCCGATACGGGCGATCTCGGCCCGCATGATTTCATCCGACGGCAACATGCCGCCCGGAAATATATAACGCTGAATGAAATCGACACCCTGCGCATATCCTGAATAGCGTTCCTTCGCGATCGTGATGACCTGGAGAACCGCAATCCCATCGTCGGTCAGCCGCGCTTTCAGCGTATCGAAATAGGTCGACCAAAATTCCTGGCCGACGGCTTCCAGCATTTCGATCGACACGATGCGATCGAACTTGCCCTGCACGTCGCGGTAATCCTGAATTCGAACATCCGCCTTGCCCCCCAGACCTGCCTTTTCCAGGCGATCCTTGGCAAAGGCATGCTGCTCGGTCGAGAGCGTCAGGCACGTGATATCGCCGGCCCCGCGACCCAGAACGCGCTCAGCCAAACCGCCCCAGCCGCAGCCGATTTCGAGCACCCGCTCCCCGCCGCTCAGTTCGAGCCGGTCCAGCGCCAAATCCTGTTTGGCGGTCTGTGCCGCCTCAAGCGATTGAGAGGGGTCGGCATACAGCGCCGATGAGTAGGTCATGCCGGTATCAAGCCAGCGCCGATAAAATTCGTTCCCCAGATCGTAATGCGAAGCGATGTTGCGCCGGCTGCCCTTGCGCGTGTTCGCCGATCGCGCATGTTTGAACTTGCGCAATATGCGCACCAGCGCCGAGCCCATAATCTCGGAATCGAGATTCTCGACATTCATCGCGGCCAATTCCAGGAAAGTGGCCAAGTCGGGTGTCGTCCAGTCGCCTTCCATATAGGATTCGGCGAAACCCAGATCACCCTTCCACAACAGCGACCGCACGGGCCGCCAGTTGTGCAGGATGATGGTGGCCTCGGGACCGGGCTGATTGGCCGTATAGCCGACCCGATAGCCGGCCGGCGTCTCGACCGTGATACGGCCCTTCTTCAGCCGGGACAGAACGTTTTTAAGAAACGCGTTGGGCGCCCGCTTCAGGGGTTCGGCGGCGTCGATAGCGGAAAAATGAAATGTTCCGCCCTCAAGTTGCTCGCCATATTCAATCGCCTGGGTTTGATCACGCGGCATCGAACAACCCCCTGTCACAAAAATCGTTAGGGCAATCTGACACCGATTTCACATTGCCGACAGGATAGGTTCGCCTATGCAGAATCATTGGTCCAACTCGAATTTCTCTTGGCCGGCACAAAACGGTCGATCGGTCCAACCCTATACGGCGGCCGCTAAGGGTTGGATGCTACCTTCCGCCTCAAGTCATTATTGATTGATATTTTTTTGCACCTTTCGGCGGCCCCGACAACTCGAGATTTCTTCGCCAAGCGCGGTTTGACCGATTAGTCTGCATTTCAACGGAAATAGGGGGAAAACACAAATGGATATCGTCGATTGTCAGGTTCATTCCAACATCTTGGGCGCCGAGACGACTCTCGCGATCATGGACGCGATCGGGATTCGTTCGCTCCTGATCGACGAGTATCTGCAACCCGACGCAAAAGGCTCGCTGCTTCCCGGCTACACATTACCGGGCGGGGCTTTCCGGCCCATCGGCCCGAGTGCCGAGGCCGCGGCGCTGGCCCATCCCGATCGCTTCGCGTTTCTGATGCGCATCGACCCTTCCGATACTGAGGTTGAGGGCTGGATCGACACATTATCAGTATCGCCTAACCTGCGCGCCCTACGCGTCATCATTTTCACGCCGGCGGAACGTGCGGCCTTTGAGTCCGGCGGGCTGGACCGGCTTTTCGCCGCCGCACTGGCCCATAATCTCCCGGTATTCGTGACCTGCCCGTCGCGGGTTCCGCATCTGGCGCGCTATGCCCGAAAATTTTCCGACCTGCAGTTCGTTATCGACCATTGCGGCGCGGAATTCGGCGCACCCTGGGGTGAAGGCTCGATCGACGATACGGTCTCCATGGCAACCTATCCCAATGTTTCCCTCAAATGGGCCCATGCGCCGTCGTTTCTGTCGGTCGAGCCCTATCCCTTCGCCGATATCGAGCCAAAGCTTCGCCGGGCGGTCGATGCCTTCGGGCCGGAGCGTGTCATGTGGGCCAGCGACTATACGGTCAGCCGCTCCAGGCAGAACTGGGCCGAATCCCTGTTCTATCTGCGCCATTCACCGGTGCTGTCCCAGAGCGAAAAGGAATGGATCCTGGGCCGAACGGCGCGCAAGCTGCTGCGCTGGCCGGCGCCCGAGACTCCTCCTATCCCGGCCGCCATGCATCCCCATCGGCTGCGGCCCAAGGTTACCGCCTAATCGTCGGGCACATCGTAAGGGCCGGCATCGGCGCAGCCCAGATCCTTATATTCGGTATCGTTCCAATATTCGTTGCCGCCGAACCCGGCATGAAACAGACCGTAATAAAGCTTGCAGCGTGCTTGCGGCGCCGCAAGGGCGGCATCGGCCCGTAAGCGGGCTTTAATGTCGGCCACCTTCTCATGCTGGTCGCTCATTGCCGCGCCGCCGTGATCGGGACTGTTCAGTGTCATCAACGACGGGCCGCTGTCGTGCCAGGGCTGCCACATCGGGTTGCCTGGCCTGCCGCCGTTGCCCGGCGCACCGTCACGGGCGAAAGCCGCCCAATAGCCCATCATCGCATCCGACAGCGCGTCGCGGCCGGGTCCGTTGGCAGAAGAGCGCACGAAGGGCAGGCCCGTGGTCACATCGTCGCCGAAGATGAAATTGATCTCGGTCGAATGGGCCGCGCCCAGAAGATCGTGCAGATTGATCTTGGGAAAACTGTAAGCGGGCTCGTCGTCCCAGTCGAAGCGATAGGCGAACACCGTATCGCCCTGGCTTTTGTGCAGAACCGCCGCCACCTCTTCCACCGCCTCGGCGCGCCATTTGTCGGAATAATAGCGCGTGGTCCGGTTATAAGCGTCGAGGTCTCGGATCACCGGCACGAAGCCATAGCGCTTGGCCGTCAGATCCTTGTCGGCCAGCATGAACAGCTTTGATTCGTCATGGTTGCCTCCCAGCAGGACCGGGACCGCATTATACAGCGTGGGGTCGGCGAAGACCTGCAGCATCGGCTTGTCGGGCAGGACAACCCCGTCGCGAATATTGCTTGGCGATCTGTACATCCCAAGGCCGCTATGCGTGACAACCGTTAGAAGTTCCTTCGGTGATTTGCCGCGCAGATAGGATAACAGCGCAGTGTCGTCCATGGCCTGCTGGCGTGCTTTGGCCACGGCGCGATCCTTGGCCCCATCGGCGATCAGCAGTTGGTTGACGAATTCGCGCGCACTGACCGGCAGGCCGGGTTGTGCGTCGTCGATATAATTTTCGGCCTCCGGCCGCGGGGTCGCATGCACGCTGCCGCTCTCGGCGATCGCCCGCTGGAACAGGCCTTTGGCCGGCGGCGAGGCCAGCAGCGCCATGACGTCGTGGCCGCCAGCGCTTTCACCAAAGATCGTGACATTGCCGGGGTCGCCGCCGAAGGCAGCGATATTGTCGTGGATCCATTGAAGCCCGGCGATCAGATCCAGCAGGCCGAAATTGCTCGACGCATCAGCCGGCACGGCTGCCGCATTGCGCAGCGCTGGAAGACTGAACCAGCCAAACACGCCCAGCCGGTATTGCAGCGACACCACAATAACCTTTTGCGTTCCGGCAAGGTGGCTACCGGGCGTGGCCTCGGCAAAGCCCATCGTGTTGCCGCCGCCGTGGATCCAGGCCATCACCGGCAGATGCGCTTGGGCCACCTCATCCGCAGTCATGCGCGGTGTCCAGATATTAAGATAGAGGCAATCCTCCGAGCCCGATGTGGCGTGCTTGTCGAAAACCGCAAAGCCGTTCAACTGCAGGCAAGGCGGACTGATCTTCAAGGCCGCGCGCGCGTTATGCCAGTGCGACAGAGGCCGCGGCGCGCGCCAGCGCAGGTCGCCCACAGGCGGCTGTGCGAACGGCACGCCCAGCCAGGCAAAACTGTCGTGCTTATCGGCAAAACCTATGACGTCCCCGGCCGCCGGATGGCGCAGCGCCAGGGGATCGGGCGTTGCTTTGAACGCCCAGGGCCGGCAAACGGCGAGCGCGGCGACAACCGCGATGACGATAATGGCGATGATGAGCTTTTTTATGTTCGCCTCCCCTGCGCCCGGCGCAACATTCCGCAGAGCCCGCCCGCTTTTGCGGAATAGTACGCAGACGCGCGGCGTGCCGTGAAGCGACATCTGCGCGATGCGAAACCGCGGGCCCCACGCTTACGAACTTCTGGACTATGACCGTAACTATGTCATCGTAAATACGTCGATCATCTGGTCTTTACTGGAGGGTTCAATATGGGCGGTGCGCACTATGACCTTATCGTAATAGGCTCAGGACCGGCGGGGGAAAAAGGCGCGGCGCAAGCCGCCTATTTCGGCAAGAAGGTCGCCATCGTCGAAAAGGCGGCGAGTTTCGGCGGCGCTGCCACCAATACCGGAACTTTGCCCTCCAAAACCCTGCGCGAATCCGCACTGTACTTGTCGGGTTTCGAAAAGCGGGGACTTTTCGGAATCAACTTGGAAGTAAAGGATCGCGTCACTGCCCGCGATTTCTTCTATCGCGAACACGAAGTCGTCCATAGTGAAAATCTGAGGATTATCGCCAACATCGATCATCACAAGATCGACGTCTACCACGGTGCGGGATCGTTCGTTGCCCCTTACACTGTGGCCGTTGCCGGGCACGACGGCGAAACCACTGTACTGACCGCCGATAAGTTTCTGATCGCAACCGGCACCTACCCCGCCCATCCGCCGAATATCCCGTTTGACGATCCGCGCGTCTTCGATTCCGATACGATCCTGGATCTGCACACTATGCCCGAAACCATGCTGGTGATCGGCGGCGGCGTGATCGGTTGCGAATATGCCTGCATGTTCGCCGCGCTGGGCATCAAAGTGTCTCTAGTCGACGGCCGCGACACCCTGCTCGGTTTTATGGACGCCGAGGTCAGCGGTGCGCTCAAGCGGGCGATGGAAAAGCTCGGCATCACGCTCATTATGCCCGAGGTGGTCGACACCATCGAACCGGGCGATACGATCAACGTCACTTTCAAGTCTGGCCGTAGCTGTACTGTCGATATCGTTCTGGCCGCGACCGGGCGCAACGGCGCGACGACTGGCATGGCGCTGGATGGGATCGGCATCGCGCCCGACAGTCGTGGGTTGCTGAAGGTCAACGAATTCTATCAGACCGCCATCCCGCATATCTATGCGGCAGGCGACGTGATCGGCTTCCCGGCGCTGGCCTCAACCTCGATGGAGCAGGCGCGCATCGCGATGTCGCATGCCTTCGACCTCAAATTCAAGGATCGGCTGGCCTCGATCCTGCCCTATGGAATCTATACGATTCCCGAATGCTCGATGGCCGGCGAGACAGAGGACAGTTTGACGAAAGCCAACGTGCCCTATGTCGCAGGCCGGGCCTATTACGCAACCAATGCACGCGGTGAGATCATCGGCGACCGGGACGGATTCCTGAAGCTGCTGTTCCGTGAGGACGACATGAAGCTGGTCGGGGTTCACATCATCGGTGAGCAGGCCAGCGAACTCGTCCATATCGGCCTGACGGCCCTGTTATCGGGCGCAGGCGCAGATCTGTTCATTTCCACCTGCTATAATTATCCAACGCTCAGCGAGATCTATAAATACGCCACCTACAACGCGCTCCAGGCTAAGCAACGTCACGCTACAGCGGCTTTACCAGCCTAAGTTTTAACTCAAGAAGATTGGGTTGCGTCGAGTAAGCCGTGCGATGGAGCAAAAGCTTTCCGACAATGCGATCGCCCTCGGCCCGCAATAGTTCGCTTCGGGCTTATCATGCTAAGGACCAGTCTATGAAAGCGGTGGCCTATTACCGGTATGGCGGACCCGAGGTCATGCAGCTTGCGGACCTGCCGCAGCCGACTCTTCGACCCGGACATGCACTGGTGAAAATCGAAGCCGCGAGCATCAATCCGGTCGATTGGAAACTGCGCGGCGGGTTGCTGCGGCTGATCATGGGAAAGAAATTTCCCCGGGTTATGGGCGCCGATCTGGCCGGGACCATTCAAGCGATAGACGGCGACAGCGACTTGAAGCGGGGTGACGCTGTCTTCGGCTTTACGCCGCCGACCGAGCCGCCGGGTTCGCTGGCCGAGTTCTGCCTGGTGCCGTTAGACCGGCTGGCGCCGCTTCCCAAGGGCCTCACCATGGCGGAGGCGGCCGCCCTGCCCTGCGTCGGCGTAACGGCATATACTGCACTGATTACAAAAGGACGGCTGCGCGCGGGCCAGCGGGTGCTGGTCAACGGCTGCACCGGAGGCATCGGTCATATCGCCGTTCAGATCGCAAAAGCCTACGGCGCCCATGTGACCGGAACCTGCCGGACGGCTTCCGTCCCTCTCGCCAGGTCGCTCGGCGTCGATGAAATTGTCGACTAC
The DNA here is from genome assembly GCA_003165335.1 of Rhodospirillales bacterium. Taxonomy (GTDB): domain Bacteria; phylum Pseudomonadota; class Alphaproteobacteria; order BOG-932; family Roseiterribacteraceae; genus BOG-932. The sequence continues at coordinate 8,820 of PLTD01000081.1, forward strand.
ACACAGGAAGATATTCGCCTGACCTCGAAACGCTTCGACCAGATCCTGGAGACGTCGAGCTCGCTGTCGTTTTTCCAGGCTCGGGCGATCATGTCCGATACCAGTAATTTCCTCGACCCCGATCTCAATCTGCAATATTTAATCTTCGGATTGGGACGCAAACATTACCACCCAATTTCAGCCAATGTCCGGCGCTCGGCTTTGCTGCAACTGACCCAAATGGTGGAAGCAGGCCAGATTAGGCCCACGGTCGGTGAGACCGTGGCGCTGAACGACGCTATCCCCGCCATCACAGCTATCGAACGCGGCAAATCCGTTAACGGCAAGGCGATTTTCATACCCTGACGGCGCGAACTGCCCGTTTCCCGGTAGTAGATCGGTTCGCAACAGGGTAGAAACTGGAATCCCATTTCACTGCGGACGGCACCGATGACCCAAGCGAACGAAGCGATCGATATGCAGGGCCCGGAATTTCGAGCCGACCCTTATCCGTTCTATGCGCGGATGCGGCGAGAGACACCGATTTTCAAGGTTAAGGTTTCGGGATTCGGACGCGAGGCCTGGGTCGTCACGCGCTATGACGATATCGTCGGGGCGCTCAAGGAACCTAAGCTTTCCAGCGACATGGTGCGTCTGCGCACCGAAGGCGGCGGTGCGCGATGGATTCCGCGGCCGTTTCGCATTCTGGCCAAAACCATGGTGACGACGGACGACCCGGATCATGCACGGTTGCGGAACCTGGTGCATAAGGGCTTCACGCCATCGATGGTTGAGCGCATGTCCGGCCGTGTGCAGGAGATCACCGATGAGCTGCTGACCAAGCTGGAAGGGCGCGATACGGTCAATCTCCTTGAAGAGTTCGCGCTGGCTCTGCCGATGATCGTAATTTCCGAAATGCTCGGCGTCCCGGAAGGTCAGCGCGCCAAGTTCCGTCGCTTTATGCTCCATCTTCTGGATGGCCCACCGCCCAGCATGTGGCGTCTGATTTCCGGCATGGCCAATAATATCCGCATGATCCGCTATCTGGACGGGTTGATCAATTTGCGCCGAACCGAGCCCGATGACGGGCTGATAACCGCATTGGTCGCCGCCGAACAATCCGGCGATAGGCTAAGCCAGGACGAGCTTGTCGGCATGGTGTTCCTCCTGCTGCTCGCCGGTCACGAAACGACAGTCAATCTTATCGGCAACGGCGTCTTGGCGTTGCTCGACAATCGCGATCAATTGGACAGGCTGCATGAACATCCCGAGTTGATAAAGCCGGCGATAGAGGAGCTGTTGCGCCATACCAACCCGGTCCAGCACAGTGTCATTCGCTTTGCCACGGAAGAGATTGAGATCGGCGGCATGCCGATCGCCAAATCCGATCGGGTCATTCTGATGCTGGCTGCGGCGAACCGAGACGAAGCAGTCTTTGCGAACTCCGAAACTTTAGATATCGCCCGCGACCCTAACCGGCATCTCGGTTTTGGTCTCGGCATCCATTTTTGTCTCGGTGCGCCGCTGGCGCGCATGGAAGGGGCTATCGCGCTGAATGCCTTGGTTCAGAAATTTCCGGACATGCGCCTGGCGGTGCCGCGCGACAAGGTGAAGTGGCGTCCCAACTCTCTTCTGCGCGGCCTCGCAGAACTGCCGATAAAACTGGGGCCCGAGAAAAAGGAACGGTCGCTGGCAGCATAAATTGCTCTGTCGGTCTGAGGTCGGCCGCAACCTGTGTTAAAATCGACTATGGCTGCGCATCGACATTCCCATCTCTGGCCCGGTGTGCCTTTGGCGCTCGGCGCGGCCGTTCTATTCGGCATTTCGACGCCGCTCTCCAAGCTCCTGCTTGGATCCATCGATCCACAACTGCTCGCAGGCATACTGTACCTGGGGGCCGGCATCGGCTTGGCCGGCATTCATCTGGGACGAGGCGTCTTTGGCATTCCGGCGGCTGAAGCGCCGCTGCGCAAAGCCGATCTTACCTGGTTGGCAGCGGCTATCCTGTTCGGCGGGTTGGCCGGGCCATTGCTGCTGATGCTCGGCCTGGCGCGGACGCAAGCCACTTTCGCATCGCTGCTTCTCAATCTCGAGGGATTGGCGACATTGGCGATCGCCTGGCTGGTGTTCGGCGAAAACGTCGACAGGCGTTTGCTTCTGGGCGCAATGGCTATCGTCGCCGGTGCAGCTTTACTGTCTTGGGGCGACCGGGGAGCGGCGATCGGCACAGGCGCCATCTATATCGCTTTGGCCTGTATCGCCTGGGGCATCGACAACAATCTCACACGCAAACTCTCCTCAGCGGATCCGGTGACGATTGCCATGACCAAGGGGATCGCCGCCGGCACGGTCAATGTCGCAGTCGCGCAGTGGAGAGGTGTTAGCGTACCGGCGGGCGATGCTCTTCTCGCCGCGGCCGCACTCGGCTTTATTGCCGTCGGGGTCAGCCTCGTTCTGTTCGTCTCGGCGCTGCGCCGCCTGGGGACGGCCCGCACGGGCGCCTATTTCTCAATTGCACCCTTTGTCGGCGCCGTCGTTGCCATTGCGCTGCTTCATGACCCGGTAACCTGGCAACTGCTTCTTGCCGGCGGCCTCATGGGGACCGGAGTATGGCTTCACATCACCGAACGTCACATTCACGAGCATGAGCATGAACCGCTGGAACACGAACACGCTCATATTCATGATGCCCACCACCGCCATTCGCACGAGGGTCCGGTGAGCGAGCCGCACGCCCACTGGCACCGTCACATCCCCATGCGTCACAAGCACACCCATTATCCCGATTTGCACCACCGACATCCCCATGGTTAGGACACGCTCGGTAAAGCCGGTCAAACCGGATCGCGCGCGCACATTCGCGCGATCATCTACGCAGGAAAGGCCCTGCCGAAGATCATGAGAAAGGTCATTTTCGACACCGACCCGGGCATCGACGATGCGATGGCCCTCCTCTTTCTCAAAAAGTCACCCAATGTTGAAATTCTGGGCGTCACCTCCAGTTTCGGTAATGGAACGATCGAGACGACGACCCGAAACGCACTCTTTTTGTGCGATATGTTCGGAATCGACGCGCCGGTCGCCAAGGGGGCAAGCGGCCCCTTGGCCGGCGATACAGGCGCGCCTCCTGCTCATGTCCATGGCGGCGATGCGCTCGGCGACCTTCCAACACCGCCGGATACGCGAAGAACACCGCACGATCAGACAGCCGATGCTTTTATCGTCGAAATGGTGCATCGCCATCCGCACCAGATCACGATAGTCGCCGTGGCCCGCATGACGAATTTGGCGTTGGCGCTGCGCCGGGATCCTTCGATCGTACCGCTGGTGAAAGAGATCATCATTATGGGCGGCGCGTTCGGCATCCACGGTCATTCAGGAAACGTAGGACCGGTGACCGAGGCCAATATCGGTGGAGATCCGCTCGCCGCCGATGAGGTATTCGGCGCGGCATGGCCGGTAACGCTGGTCGGGCTCGATGTTACGCAGGAAACCATCATGAGTACCGCGATGGTCGAACAATTGGGGGAGCATGGCGGAATCGAAGGAAAATATATCCGCGATATCGCCCGATTCTATCTCGACTTTCACCGCGATAGAGAAGGTCTGGACGGAATGTTCGTCCACGATTCCTCTGCGATCGCCTATATGCTCGAACCGACGATCTTCACGACACGGCGCGGGCCGGTTCGTGTCGTGCCGGGCGGCATCGCCGCGGGCCAGACAATCCAAGTGCCCGACACAAGAAAAGTCATTCCTGAGCCTTGGGCGAACCGGCCGTCACAATCGATCTGCACCACCGTAAGGCCAAAGCGTCTACTGGAACTCTATTTCAGAACCGTCACCGCCCAATCCGCGCAGTAGGCAGGCTTTCTCGGCCCGACCGACCTCACTCGACCATCGATTGCAAGCCGGCAAGCCTCGTTTAGTACCCCACTGTCAGCGACACGTGACCCAACTCACTGCGTGCGGTGGTGGGGGTCAGCTTGCGCAACTGCCAGCCGTAATCCAATCGGAAATCCACGAAACGTCCCACCAGATAACGTAACCCCAAGCCGACGCTTTCGATCTGGTGGCCGGATGGAAGGCCGTCCAACAATTGCTTTTCATGCACGCTGCCGTAATCCCAAAACGTCAGAATTTGCGCCTGGTCACCAATGTCTGCGTCCAACAGCTGCTTGGAAATACTGAACGCGGGCGACCTGAGCTCTTCGCTGACCAGAACCCCTTCGCTCCCGTTCACCGCCCGCTCGTCATATCCGCGGACGCTGTCGACACCCCCGGCTCCCAATTGCTCGCTCGGCAGAAGGTTACGATCCGCGCTTTGCCAGGTCACCTGGGTTACCCAGCTTGCCTCGAACGGCAATCGCGTAATTCTGGCCGCCACTAGGTGGTCGTATATATATTTCGATTTGGTGAGCGGCGAATTGGCCTGGGCCTCGAACAATATGTCCTTATTACCGGGCGTCAGGTCGCCGGGGCTGAAAACGAACGTATTTTCGAGTGTGGTCTGCCCGTAATCATCTGCGTAGGACGCGGCATATATCACCGGAAACTGGTTGATTTCCGTTGTTACCGCAGAGACCAATTGGCCGCCGAACTCCAGGTTGTTGTTGCTGGTTTTGAAATCATAACCGAACTGCAAATTATGGGTCAGATTTGGAATGGTCGGCAGCTGAATGCTGTACCTCAGGCTGGCCTGCCCGCTGACCCCGACCACATTCAAGTCGGGACCGACCCGCGGCACGGCCTGGGCGTAAGACCCAAAAATGGTCAAAGTATCGCGCCACGGAAGCGGCACGAGATAGCTCACCGAATGCGCCGCAAAGGTTGGGTCACCCGACTTACCCGGTATCTTCTCACGAGAGTGCCAAAAATCGTCGCTGGATGTGAATTGATAGGAGAGCTGCTGATCGAGCCAGAAGGCATTTCCCCAATTCAACCCTAAGTTCCAACGATCATGTCCCAGAACCGGCGTGCCGGTATTGTCATAGCCTGCGTAGACTCGCACCGGCAGCCGATCCTCGGCCTTAAGGGTGAAATCGGCTGCGCCGGGTATGGCACTTTTCTGTGCGACCAGATTGACTTGACGAAATGGGTTCTGGCTCAGCCAGGCCAAATCGTCGTTAAGGCTTTTGGCGCTGATCGGATCGCCGGTTTCCATGCGGATCTGGTCGCGCAGAAGGTCTGTCGAGAACCATTTATTGTCTTCGACGCGTATCTCGCCGGCGTGAAATTCCGTGACGACTGCCTGTACCACACCGGTGCTGATGTCTTGCTCGGGAAAGGCGACGTCCACAAAGGGCCGATCGTGAGTGCGATACCAATCCACGATGACGGCTGAGATCGCATCGAGGTCGCCCAACGTCAGAGGTTTGTGCAGAAAAGCCGCGAGCGATGTTTTCAGCGCAGCACCATCGAGTATCGGCAAACTCTCGATGGAAAGACCCGCACCGTGGGCGCCGTCACGATTGAGCGCAGAAATAGTCGGCACCAAGCGGATGCCAATCAGTTCGGAGAGTATCTGACGGCTTTTGTCGGCCGGCTTGGTCGTGGGCGCGGAAGGCGGCGAGGCGACTTCCGGTGCAGGCTGAAGCTTCGGAAGAAAATCGAACTTGAGCAGTTTCGGCGGGGACCCGGGAATGTCACCGGGAGCTTCAGAAACATTCGGCACGTCTTTGGGCGCAACACGCTGATAGTCCTGAGCATCCGCCGTCCCGGCGAATCCTAAAGCGAGTGCAGGAAGGACGGCGGCAAGAGAGGCCCAGTTTTTGATTTTGACCCTCATTCTACGCGTTTTGCCGGCATCGTCAGTATCCATAGGCTGCATCCGACGGGCCGGGATCGACTCGCCGTCCAGTTTCGCCGCACCGCTCAATGTAGCGCCAACTGAAGCTCTTTCCATGATTGAGGTCCGGCCGCGAACCGGCCGATTGAAGACGATTGTTCATTCACGGCGTAACCGGCGCCGGTCGCCGTTGCCGGAGGGGTCGCCCGCATTGTCGCTCGTCGCATTGCTCGGTGTGGTGACCGGCGTAGGCTCAACCGGAGTGCCCAGGTTAGCAATCCCCGCATTTCCTTGGGCAACCGTTCCTTCAAATGCTTGGGCAAGTCCGTCTACAGCATTGCCTGTAAATACAGGGCCGCTCGTCGACGTCAGCGTCACCGTATAATTATGAGCGACGTTCAGCGAGCCCGTGCTCAAAGAAGCTGTCGTCCCTGTAGTCCCGCCAAGGTTTCCGCTCAGAGTTCCGCTATTGTTGGTTACCGATACGCCCGTCTGTTGCGTTGTCGTCAAGGATGCCGCGGTCACGATCGTCATATTTGTGGTGGATGTCATGGTGGTTGAGGACGATGCCATGATGTAGTTTCCATCAGCGGCAATCGCCAGCACTGCGGGGGTGAAACTCGGAGGCGATTGCGTGATCGTCCCGGAAGCCGTGGCNNTATAGTCGGCTCCGCTATTCCCGTCATTGACCCTATAACCCGTTACCAACAGCGTGCTGCTGCCGTTCCCAAGTGCATTTTTCGATGCGAATGCCTGTGACAGGCCCGTCACTGTATCGCTTCCATACAGCGTCCCGACGGTCGGTATCGCAGTGGACGATGTCGTCCCATCAAAGACTTTGCTGTCGCTTGTGGCCGAGATCGTCAGGGCGGCGGGCGTAACGTCATCCGATAGCGAAGGCAAGTTTAAGCTGTAATCGTTCGCATCCAAGCCGCTGAGCGCCAACCCGGTGATCGTGATCACCTTTGCGCTCCCGACATTCTTCGAGGCAAAACTGCCGGTCGCCGTGCCGACAATGGTCACAACATCTCCCGCATAGGGTGCGCCGTTTGCCGGGTTGGAATCTGCGGGTACCGCGGGCAATAGGGTCGCCGTTCCGACCACCGGTTCGATAACCGTTCCGTTGTAGGTTCGATTGGATGCCGATAGGCCCGTCAGCGTCAGAGACGCAGGCGT
>PLTD01000062.1 GCA_003165335.1 Rhodospirillales bacterium
CACGCTTCGGGTGTTGCGCACGATCTGTAAAATCGCGCCCAACGATGACCCCACGGCCCCATGCGACCCATTGCATTGTATTTGTTAAAGAATCATCGAAACTGGACGAGCTGCCTTTCGCTTCCAACAACAACCTCCTTCAGCCATCAAGTCTCTTCGGCATATCAGCGGCCTACGCCAAATTTTGTGTGGGGTCATCGTTGGGCGCGATTTTACATCCCCGGGACCGGTGCACTGACCGAGTGGCCGCTTCGATCTATGATTTCGTCCGGACCAGTTCAATTGCGCCGGAATGTTGCGATACGGCATGGATCGGCAAAAGCTTCTCCAGTGTGCTGATCGTCGTGTCCCGATCGCGTAGCTTGAGCGTCAGGGTTACCGACATGGCGGCAAGCTGGGGGTCGGTGATCGTAATATTGCCGTCGAATTGACGATTGAGGTCGGCAATGAGCCACTCGAGCGGTACTTGGTCGTATGTCAGAACACCGACACGCCACGTTCCGACCTGCTGGGAACCGACCGATCGCGGCGCGCCGAGCGGACGGTCGAACGCATAGGTCAGTGCTTGTCCCATCAAAAGCGTAGCAGTGTCGGCGGGATTGGTCGCACTCTGGCGGGAGATCATAACGGCGCCCTCGCCCACCGCGACATCGACGGCGTTCGCATGCATGTTAACGTCGAAGGCCGTCCCGACATCCTCGATCACCCGATCGCCCGCGCGCAAGCGCAGCGGTCTTGCAGGGTCCTTTCCCACGACGATGAACAGTTCCCCGGTTTCCAGCTTCAGCGCCCGTGAATGCCGATCGAATGCCACATCGACCGTCGTGGCGCCGCTCAAGACCAGCTTGGTCCCGTCTTCGAGCGCGACGTTGCGAATCTCGCCGATGGCGGTTTCATAGCGACGAGCCGCCGGTCTGTCCTGGAGCAGGAGCGTGATTCCGGCGATGGCCACAGCGACGATGCCAGCGGCAAGGGCTTGCCTGGTCCCCATGCCGCGAAACGCCCCGGTGCCGCGTGGTTTTCCGCCGCGCGAAACCGCCGGCTCCCTCCGCTTCGGCGGGAGCTTTGTCTGCCACAGATCGCGATTGGCCGCGGCTTGGGCGTGGGCCGCGAGCCGGCAGGTCTCGGTGACGAACTCATAGGCTTCCCGATGCCCCGGACGCATGGCGAGCCATTGCGCAAGACTTACATGGTCTTCCGCGCTCACGTTGTCGCCGTGAAGCCGGGCGAACCAGGCGCTGGCCTCACGCAGACTCTGATCGGAAATCTCGGTCGTCAACGAACTCACGTCTCCCTACTCTCACCAACTACGTACCAGATGGCGTACACCTCAATTTCAACGCCAATGTCCTTCGGTCTCGCCATGGTTACGATCGTTTCCGGGCGAGGCTCAAGCGAAATGCCGCTTCCGCAACATGCTTTTCCACCATGCTGGCTGAGATGCCCATTTCGGCGGCGACATCGGCATGTTTGCGCCCCTCGATGCGGGTCAGTACGAAAGCTGTGCGGCATTTGTCCGGCAATAGCGCGATTGCCGACTGAATCACGGTGAGTTCCTGCCGCGCGGCGACGATCCGTTCGGCAGATACGTCGTCAATCTCGTGTTCGGTGTCGGTCAGTGGAGTGAGGCCCCAGCGCTTATGTTCGCGCAGGCGGTCAATCGCCAGGTTTGATGCGATCCGGAACAGCAAAGGACGGGCGGTGTCGAGGCTAACCGAATCGCGCGAACCCCAGACCCGCAACAACGCCTCTTGCGCGATCTCGTCCGCATCGTCGTCCCGTCTGAGGGTTCGCCGAAGATACGTGCGAAGGTCGCGCAAAGCCGAGTTGAAAAGCCGAACGAAGGAGCCCACTTCGAGCTCCGTCGGGTCCGCCTGGCTCATCCGGTTACCGGTCCTCCCCAGTTATCGTTCGACGCCTTAGGGCGCTTATGGCCTATAGGTGACTACGTGTTCAGTTAATTGTCCAGGCAATAGAATTGCAGCGCCGGTGCAAGGGTAATCGGCACGAAATAGATTTGAGACACGCTTGGGCGCGGGCGTAAGCTTTGGCGCAAACAAAGAAGAGTTCAGGGGAGGGAAAGCGGGGATTGGCCAGAGCCGATGCCATATTCGGGTCGTGGGTCCGCCGGGTCATGCCGGCGACCGGCCTTTGCATGGCCATAAGCCTGGCGTCCGCAACATTCCATCATGCTGCCGCGCGAGAGACGCCGACGCATTTCAACATACCGGCTCAGCCGTTGTCGGCGGCGCTGCTGGAGCTGGGGCGGCAGGCGGGCATTTCGATTGCGGTTCCCGATAATATACCACGCGACCGCATCAGCCAGCCTGTCGTCGGCGACCTGACCCCGGCGCAGGCGCTGACCGGCCTTCTGGCCGGATCGCAGGTCGGCTTCAGATTCGTAGCGCCCGAAACCGTCAAGGTCGAAGTGCGGCGAACGGCGGATGACAGCGCTTTGCCGCCTGCCGAACAACCGATATCCGCTGCCGTTCCCGCGGCTTCGAAGGAAGCCGTGATCGAGGAGGTGGTGGTCACTGCGCGCCGGCGCGCGGAAAAGCTCCAGAGCGTGCCCATCGCGGTGAGCGTGTTCGGCCCCAGGCAACTTAAGGAGGACGACATCACCTCGACCCAGGATCTCGGCCTGTTCGTGCCGTCCCTCGTGATCAACAACAGTTCGGGTTTCGCACCCGGCTTCGTTCTGCGCGGCCAGGGGTCGACTTTGGGCGCCGGACCCGGCGTGGTCGCCTATTTTTCCGAGGTTCCCTTCGTGAACGGCCAAAATGCGACCAGTTCATTTCAGGGCGGAACCGGCCCCGGCATGTTTTACGACCTGGAAAACGTCCAGGTGCTCAAAGGGCCGCAGGGCACCTTGTTCGGCCGCAACACCACGGGCGGCGCGGTTTTGTTCACGCCGCAAAAGCCGACAAACAATTTTGAAGGCTTCGGTCAGGTGACTCTGGGCGATTACAACTGGCACGAGGTCGAGGGTGCGCTGAACGTCCCTATCGTCGCCGACAAGCTGTTGCTGCGCGTCGCCGGCGATGTCTCGATGCGGGAAGGCTATACGCGGGATGTAGGCCCGTATTTTCCGGGAACCGACTATGACAACCGGGATTACTGGGCTTTTAGATTATCGTTGACCGCGCGCCCGTCGGACGATTTTGAAAACTACCTGATCGCCAGCAGCCTCTATGTCCATCAAAACGGTACGGGCGGCAACATCTTCGCCGTGAAGCCCGGCAGCCTGGCGACCGACGCTTTTCCCGCTATTACCGCGTATTTGACACTGCAAAACGCGCTTGGACCACGCGAAACCGAGCTATCCACCGCACAGATCGACAAGCAATGGACCTATGGGCTGATCGACATCGCCAGTTTCGACATCGATGACGATTTGACCGTCAAGAATATCGCCGGCTATCTGGTTGACAAGAATTCCACGGGGATCATCGATTTCGACGACAGCCCTTTCGCAATCCAGGATCTCTCGGTTCCCAAGGGTTGGGCCGCGGCCAGCGCGCAATATAGCGAAGAGCTGCAGTTTACGGGCAAGTCGTTTGGTGACCGGCTGCAATGGACAGGTGGCGTCTATGTCGAATACGACAAGCCTACCGATACGCCCGAATATGACGTGAGCCTTCCGGTTCTGAACGCGTCCGGTGCCTACGTTCCGGAACTTATCGTCGTTCAGGGCAGCACGACCCAGCGCACCCAAGCTGTCTATGGGCAGGGGACCTACGATCTGGCGGGGCTATGGCCGGCGCTCGACGGTCTGAGATTCACCGCCGGCTATCGCTACACATGGGATTATCGTTCGGATTTCAGCAACATCTACATACCGACATCCGGCAATCAGTGTGCCGAACGGACCGGGTTCACCTTTCCCAATTGCGCCCTAGTGGCATCGGGGCAGTTCCATGCGCCGACCTGGACGCTGGGCCTGGATTATCAGCTCAGGCCCCAGACCCTGCTCTATGTCACCGGCCGTCGTGGCTATAAAAGCGGCGGTTTCAACCTGAATACACCGGAGCATTCGATCTACAGCAGCTTTCAGCCTGAGCTGGTCACCGATGTCGAAATCGGCGTTAAAGCCGACTGGACTTTGCTCGGCATAAAAGCGCGAACCAACGCGGATGTTTTTCACACCGACTACACCAATATCCAGCGCGCGATTTCCGTTCTGATCAACGGCATCAGCTCGCCGATCACCGAAAACGCCGCCGTCGCGACAATTCAGGGACTCGAGTTCGAGGGAACGTTCCTGCCCACGTCGCGCACGGAAGTTTCGCTGGCCTATTCCTATCTGTCCTCGAAATATGACAGGTATTTTTCCCCTGTGCTGGGCGACCTGTCGGGTCTTGAGTTTCCCTATACGCCAAAGAACAAAGTCAGCCTGACCGGGCGTTATCACCTGCCGGTTTCGGCGCGGTGGGGCGATGTCAGCCTGGCCGCGACCTACCTGCTACAATCATCGGTGAATAGCGGCCCGGATTATAGTCCGACCGATGTGATTGAGGGTTACGGTCTCGTGAATTTACGATTGGACTGGAACGCGGTCGCGGGCAGCACCATCGACGCCTCGCTGTTCGTCACCAATGTGGCGGACGTGGCCTATAAGACCCGGCTTTCTGGGCTCTACAATGTTTTCGGAGTGGCTGGCGCCAGCTATGGAGAGCCGCGGATATTCGGCGCACAGCTCAAATACCGCTTCGGCCCCTAAGCTCCCGCTGTTGCGCATTTGTGAGAAACTACTGAGGCACCGACGCCCCCGAACGTAGTCCCTTACAAAGGAACTGCGATAAGCACGAAACAGGGGAGTACACGATGTCTGCAATAGGCATTACGACTGGGCGCGAAGCAACCATTCTAATCGGACGCGCCGGCGGCCCACGGCGGCCGATCATGCTGGCAAGCGTAGCCACTCTTGCGCTGACCGGTTTTGTCGCCATGACACCGCTGAACGTCGCCAAGGCCCAGGATCAGGCCACAGCCTCCAACAGTGGCCTTGAAGAAATTGTCGTTACGGCGCGGCGCCGCGAAGAAAAATTGCAGACCGTTCCGATCTCGATCACTGCCTTTACCCCTGCTGACTTGACCGAAAAGAACATTAACTCGGGCCAGGACCTCACGGTCTTCGTGCCGTCTCTCATCATGAATAACAACGCGGGGTTCGGCTCCGGCTATTCGCTGCGCGGCCAGACCTCGTCACTAGGCGCAGGGCCGGCTGTCGTCGCCTATTTCGCCGAAGTACCCTTGGTTAACGGGCAAACCGGCAGCGGAACTTTTCAGGGCGGGACCGGTGACGGGCAGTACTTTGATTTAGCGAACGTTCAGGTGTTAAACGGACCGCAGGGCACGTTATTCGGGCGTAACACAACGGGTGGCGCCATCCTGTTCACTCCCCAAAAGCCAACGAACAACTTCGAGGGCTACGGGCAGGTTACCGTGGGCAGCTACAATTGGCATGAATTCGAAGGCGCCGTGAACGTGCCGATTGTCGATGATAAGGTTTTGCTGCGCCTGTCCGGCGACGTCTCGATGCGGGATGGCTATACTAAGGATGTCGGGACGTTCTTCCCGGGTAAGGATTACAACAATCGTAATTTTTGGGCTTTCCGCGGCTCGCTCGTCCTGCGGCCGTCGGACGATTTCGAGAACTATACGATTATCAGCAGTCTTTACCGCGATGAGAACGGTCCGGGCAGCAGCATCACCGCGATCAACCCAACCGGGGAATTCGCGCAGGCCTACGGCGCCGCCGCCTACGCATATCTGGCGGCACAGCTGGCGCGCGGGCCGCGTGAGACGGAATTGAACTCGCCGCAAATCGACAAGGAATGGGATTACGGCGTTATCGACGTTGCGCGGTTGGACCTCGCTGACAATTTTTTCATAAAGAACATTGCGGCCTATCAGGCCGATAAGAATTCGGCGAACCTTACAGACTTCGACGGCACGCCGTTCGTGGTACAGGACCTTTATCCGCCCAAAAACGAACGCTGGGCCGCGGCCAGCGAACAGTACAGCGAAGAGCTTCAGTTCAACGGCAAGGCTCTTGACGACAAGTTGACTTTTACGGTCGGTGGCTATGTCGAATATAGCGCACCGACAAACAAGCCTGAGTTCGACGTCGCCGAACCTACGCCGGTCGCTCCGGGAGTTTACGAGAATATTTTCGTCGTTGCGCAAAGCGGATCGACACAGCGCAGCCAGGCCATCTATGGCCAGGCCACCTACGATCTGTCCGGCTTATGGGACCACCTCGAAGGTCTGAAGCTGACGGGCGGCTATCGTTACACCTGGGATTATCGTTCGGACTTCAGCAACATCTATATTCCGACATTCGGTAATATCTGCGCCGAAAAAGCGGGTGCGGCTCCCGATTGCACGCTGGCGTCTTCTGGCCATTTCCATGCACCGACCTGGACAGCTGGTCTGGACTATCAAATATTGTCGGAGACACTTCTCTATGTGAAAGGCAGTCGCGGCTATAAGAGCGGCGGTTTCAATCTGGCCACGCCGGCCCAATCGGCGTTCAGCGAATTCAAGCCCGAGTTTGTGACCGACGTCGAAATCGGCGTGAAGTCGGACTGGGAAATCATGGGCATGAAGGCGCGCACCGATCTCAGCGCCTATAACGACGATTATTCCAACATTCAGCGTTCGGTCACGCAGCTGATCAACGGGATCAGCGCGCCGATCACCGAAAACGCCGCTACGGCGACGATCCAGGGTATCGAATTCCAGGGCAGCGTCATTCCCGTTACCGGAACGGAAGTCACGCTGATCTATTCGTTGACCGCCGCCAAATATAATCAGTTCATCGATCCGTTGGCGGGCAATATGTCCGACCTAGAATTTCCGTTCGTGCCGAAGAACAAGTTCAGCGCGACCTTGCGCCAGGATATTCCCATCCCGGCCGACCTGGGTGATTTAAGCCTGTCGGCGACCTATTCCCTCCAGTCGCATGTCAGGGGGGACAGCACCTTCTCATCGACCGGCATCATCCAGGGCTATGGGCTGCTGAATCTCCGCGCCGATTGGAAAGGCGTCTACGGGATGCCGCTCGACGTTTCGATGTTCGTAACCAACGCGACCGACGAGGTCTATGTCACCAAGAACTTCGGCCTCTACAATGTTTTTGGCATCCAGGATGTTGAGTTCGGCGAGCCCAGGATGATCGGTGCGCAACTGCGCTATCATTTCGGACCCGCTGCCGCGGCGACGGAATCGGCCTCCACCTATGTGCCGCCGCCTACGGTGGCACCGGCCCCGGCAGTGCCGAAGAGCTATCTGGTGTTCTTCGACTTCAACAAGTCGGACCTGACTCCTCAGGCTGTGACCATCGTCGACCAGGCCGCGAAGAACGCCGGCCCGGCGAAGGTGACGCAACTGACTGTGACCGGTCATACCGACACGGTCGGTTCGGACGCCTACAACATGCGCTTGTCCCGCCGCCGTGCGGAATCGGTTGCGGCCGAGCTCGAGAAGGACGGCATTCCGTCGTCGGAGATCGAGATCGTCGCCAAGGGCAAGCGCGACCTGCTGGTCCCGACCAAGGACGGCGTGAAGGAGCCGCAGAACCGCCGCGTTCAGATCGTCTATGCCGGCGGGCTAATCTCTTAAGCCCGCAGGCTTGATTGCCTTCGAACCAAAAGAATGGGGTGTAAAAACGCGTCCACCAATGACCCCACCCATCATCGACATTAAGTCATTGATATAGCGATGAGATCTCAAGCTTGAGAAGGGTCCAGACTGTGTAAAAACGCCCAGGACTCTGCTAGAGTCGGCTCGATTTCGGAGGGCTGGCGATGGGACGTTTCGTCGAAGCTGAAGATCGCAGACAATCGTTTTTGCTGCCCCAATCTCTGGATGATTACGTCACCGAGGACAATCCGGTTCGGGTCATTGAAGTATTTATCGATGAGCTTGATCTTGGCGGACTTGGCTTTGCCGGTGTTCACCCCGCAGTAACGGGGCGGCCTGCCTATCACCCTTCGACCCTGCTGAAGATTTATCTCTACGGCTATCTCAACCGGCTTCAGTCGAGCCGCCGACTTGAGCGGGAAGCTGGGCGTAATATCGAGCTGATGTGGCTAACCGGGCGTCTGACGCCGGACTACAAGACTATCGCCAATTTCCGCCGCGACAAGAACTTCACGGTGGCCAAGGTCGCCAAGCGGATGGAGCAGGTGGACGCCAGCATCGCCCGGTATCTGGCGGCGCTCGACCATGCCGATCGCCAAGACAGCGACATCTCCGAAGCCAGGACCGAGCGGATAACCGAGAAGATCGCGGGGCTGCGCCGACAGATGCAGGCCTTGAAGCAGATGGAGCAACAGGTCCAGGCGACGCCTGACAAGCAGGTCTCGTTGACCGATCCCGATGCACGCTCCATGGCGACCAGCGGCCGGGGCACAGGCGTGGTCGACTATAATGTGCAAACCGCCGTGGACGCCGAACACCATCTGATTGTCGCCCATGAAGTCACAAACTTCGGCCATGACCGAACCCTGCTGGAATCCATGGGCCTGAAGGCGCAGGCGGCTACGGGGTGCGAGCAGATCACGGCCCTGGCCGATCGCGGCTACTTCAATGGCGAACAGATCCTGGCCTGCGAGGGGACCGGCGTCTTACCTTGCATCCCTAAGACGGACACCTCCACCGCAGCCCAGCGCGGCTTCTTTACGCGCCATCACTTCATCTACGATGCCCAGAACGATCACTACACTTGCCCAGCGGGGCAAAAACTCACCAAGGGGATCGGCCAATCTGATCGAACGGACGACATCGATCATTACCGCCATCTGACTGCGTGCTTCACCTGCCCGCTCAGGCCGAACTGCACCCCGGATAAGCTAAAGAGACTTAAGCGCTGGCAACATGAAGACGTCCTCGAAAAGATGCAGGCCCGGCTCGACCGCATGCCAAACGCAATGGGCGTGCGTCGACAGACTGTCGAACACCCGCAGAGCTGACACAGTGTCTTTGTCGACGGCATCGGTCGTCCCTCGCGGTTCCTGAAACGGGATTCCACACAAATTTATCTGTATAATAAGGAGATTATCACATATATCCAAATGAGCGCTTATTGAAGCTGCGCCGCCATCCCATGCGCGCTGGCCGGCTCGGCAGTGACACCGACGTCGCTGGCGCCTACCGTTGGAACTACAGAATCACCAACGGAAAGATTATTTGGATGCGAGATTATGGAGGCGATATCCCGTGTCCGGAGTGCGGCCAGAAGCATCATATCAGCCCGCGTCAACTCCAGGGTGATCTGCAGATCGAATTCACGTGCGCCCGCTGCGGCGCAGACGTCATCGCAGACAATGACGTGGCGGGTGCAATCGTCAAGAAAATGGATTTGATCAAGCGTGGCCTTGGAAAGATCAAGGTCTGATGTGGCGATGCGCGTTGGGGAAAAGCGCGTTAGCGCAAGGAATACAACCTATTTATCCCACCTTCCTTTTTTATAAACGGCGGGATCACGAATTTCGTTATCCAAAATAACATCAGTGGCGCAGATGGTGCAGGTGAATTCGATCCGGCGCTGATTTGTGATCTCTCCGACCCGAAGAACATGCCCGGCGCCGCAACCTGGGCACCGAATAACGCTGCCATACGTACTCATGTCGATTTCTCTAAACCCTTAGGTACGGCAAATAACGTGCCGCGATTAATCGGGCCACAATTAAAGGGGAACGATCGCGATACGGCATCCGTTGTTGCAACAAAGATCGTCAGCAGTAGCGGGAGGATAAAATGAACCGAGCATTTGCGCCTATTGTACTGGCTGGGCTTCTCGGCGCCGGGGGCGCTTGGGCTCAGGACGTAACGACGAGCGCATCGCCGAACCCGCCGGCCATCTCGTCGGGTCATGCGGACTCCAAGACATCTGCGGCGCCTTTGGCCGGAAAGAACAGCTTTACGAAGAGCCAGGTCCGCGACCGCCTGCGCGCGCATCGCTATTCCAACGTCAAGGGTTTGATGAAGGACGACCAGGGCGTATGGCGCGGCAAGGCTTTCAACGAGATGAGCGGGAAATTCGTCGGCGTCGCCGTCGATTATCAGGGCGACATCACCGAGCAGTAAGGCGCGACGCGCAGTCCCGGCGACATCCAGATCACGCGTTCAAAATCACTCTCGGCTACTCATTTTTAGGAGACCTCTCATGGCCAACCGCACGATCGCGCGTCTGTATGATTCCTATGAAGACGCCGCGGTTACGGTCCGCGACCTCGAGGGGGCGGGCATTCCGCATGGCGACATCAGTGTGGTCGCCAACAACGTCGATGACCGCATTCTCATGGCGCCCAATGCCGGGAACGACGCCGTTCCAGGGGCCGAGGTCGGCGCGGGCGTCGGCGCGGTGGCCGGGGGCGGGGCGGGCGTGTTGGCCGGGCTGGGATTGCTCGCGATCCCCGGCGTCGGTCCCGTCGTCGCGGCCGGCTGGCTGGTCGCGCTTGCCGTCGGCGCCGCTGGCGGCGCCGCCGCGGGGGGCCTGCTGGGCGGGCTAGTCGGCTCCGGGATCAGCAAGGAGCATGCGGAGGTCTACGCCGAGGGCATTCGCCGCGGCGGCACGCTGGTCAGCGTGCGGGCGGCGGAAGAACAGGTGGCCCGTGTCGAGTCCATCCTCGATCGGAACGCGGTGGATCCCGCCGCGCGCCGCGATCATTATACCTCGGCGGGCTGGTCGGCTTATGATACCAACGCCCCGCTTTTGACGGCCGCGGATATCGAACGTGAGCGACAAGCCCATCGACACTGACGCCGGCGCCGCCTTGGTGATGAGCGGGCGGGTCGAACAAGCCCGGACCTCCCATCATGCCGGCCTCGGCCTCATGACCCCAAATCAAGTCCATTACGGCCAGGCAACCGCGATCTATGCAGCCCGCCAGAAAACTCTCGATATGGCCTCCCTCGCAAACCCTGAGCGCTTCGTTTACAAGGCGCCACAACCACCCGCAAAACCAACCACCGCTTGGATAAATCCGCCGACAACAGCGCAAATAACCAGAGCCTAACTTATCAAACCAGCTATCTCACAATCGTTGACACGTTCCGTCGCGTCAATTGAGGGTTTTCACCAGGGGAATCGCATTTGGAATTT
>PLTD01000260.1 GCA_003165335.1 Rhodospirillales bacterium
CATGCTGATGTCTGGGTTCGGATTTGCCTGACCGGCCAAGCTAATTACGGCCTCGGTCGAATTACGACACAAGTGCGATGAATTCACTGGAGCATTCAGGTCTATGGCAACGCGTGTTGCCAATTGGAATTGATCCGCGCTCCTGCGGAAATCAAGCGGTTGCAGCGTATGATCCAGCCATAGCGCTCTCCCCACTTGCCCGCGCGCCAGTTTCCATTTGGCCTCGCGAACACCCGTGTTACCCTTCCCCTCAGACGCCCGGGAACAGGGCTGCCAAGGAGTGGAAGTCCGGATGCCGATCAATACTGCGAATGGCCCCATCGAGGCGCACGCCCTAGGGCGAACCTTGATGCACGAGCATCTTGTGATCGGGATGCCGGGCTGGGAAAGCGACAGCCAAGCCCCTGCCCCCGATTTCCGCGACATGGTTGCCGCCTGCGTCGACAGGGTCGAGGAACTGAAAGCCGCGGGCTTCAGCACCATCCTCGATCCTTGCCCGAACGACCTTGGGCGCAACGCCGACCTTATCGGCGAAGTGGCAACCCGAACCGGCTTCAACGTCGTCTTCGCCACGGGCCTCTATAACGAGCACCATGGTGGCTCGCCATACTGGAACATGGTTTTCGCGACCGACCCGGACGCCGACAAGCGGCTCTGCGACCTGTTCGTGGACGAGATCCAGAACGGCGTGCGCGGCGCGGGGATCAAACCCGGCGTGATCAAGATCGGCACCTCGAACCCGCCCTTTTCAGACTATGAGAAGCGCGTGTTCAAGGCCGCGGCTATGGCCTCGATCGCCACCGGCGTTCCGATCACGACCCACACGGACATCGTACTCGGCGACGAACAACTGGCTTTCCTCACCGCGCTCGGCGTGCCCGCGTCGCAGATCATCATCGGCCATTGCTGCTGTAGCGGCGACCATGATTATCACATGCGCATCGTCGATGGCGGCGCCTTCATCGGCTTCGACCGGTTCGGCATTCTCTATCCCCGGTCCGACGAGCAGCGGATCGAATCGCTCATGCGGCTCCGCCAGGACGACGCACTGGGCAGCGTGATCATTTCCCACGACACGGTCTGCAGTTGGCTGGGCGATATGTTCCCGCCTGCGATCATGGCCAAATTCAACCTGACGCATCACCCGCTGCATTTCACCCGAACGATTGCCCCCAAGCTGAAAACCGCGGGCATGAGCGAGGCGGAAATCGAGTCGATGCTGATCGACAATCCAAGACGATATTTTGGTGGGGCGGGCGGGTGAGGTGACGACTTCTTTGATGCGCCAGCATCAGAGTCGAGCGGCCGCGGCAACGTCTGCCATCGGGACACGAATCTGGCTCAATGAGCATCTGACTTGGGTCAAAACGAGCCCTGCCAAACCCTCTCACTTCACGCTGAGCAGCTGGAATTCCGTTTCCGGCGCAGGGCACAATTTCCCCTCGCCCCACCGTTCAATAATTTCTATCTCTACTTCCCGTTTCGAATCAGTTAGATTCATGCCCATGTGGAGATTCGGACTCAGCTTGGCCGTTCTACTGTCTCTGACGGCCTGCGCCGGGGACCCGGCACAGACGGGGCCGCGGGCCGCTGGGCCGATGGCCTATAATATCGATGGTCTGCCGCCGCCGACACAGTGCGCCTTGTTCGCGCGCGAATTCACCGGCATCAATATTCGCGGCGACGCCTGGTCATGGTGGGATTTGGCGGCTAGCCAATATCCGCGCGCCAATGTGCCCAAGGCCGATACGATTCTGGTGCTGCGCGCGACGCCGCAGTTGAAGCTGGGCCATGTCGCCATCGTGAAAAAGGTTGTGGGCCCGCGAGAAATTCTGGTTACTCACGCCAATTGGGGTAACGACGACCCGACCCGGCGGATCATTCATGATTCGACGGCCGTCGCGGATGTTTCGCCCAATAACGACTGGACGCAGCTGCGTTTCTTCAATGCCCCTGCCCATGCCTTCGGCAAGGTCTATGAGGCCTATGGTTTCATCTATCCCCGCCGCTTCGACGCCAACGACGAGGCTGTCTGGTAGGGTGGCGAGATTCAATCTAAAGCGCCTCCCCGCTTCAAGGGGGGAGGCGCTCTAAAAGGGCAAATCAGGCACCGCCCAGCATCGGGTCTTCGAGGCGGTGCAGGCGGGCGGCGGCGAGTTGGCCGAAGCTGTGGATCAGCGTCTTGCGCCTTGGGGTCGGCAGTTTCTCGATCGGTGACGGGCGGACCACCGCGGCGCCGAAGGCGTCGCCGACGATCAGGCCGCAATGGTCGGGGATCAGTTCCCGCGGGAAATCCTCACCCACGGCGAAATAGAAAGCGTCGCAAAAACCCCGATATTCGGGCCATTTCTGGTCTGTCTTGAAATCGACGATCGAGCTTTTGACCTCGACGATGACGATGTCGGAACTGTCGGTCACGCCGAAGACATCGGCACGCCGGCCGTTGGCAAGAGGAAATTCCGTCACGCTGGCATAACTTTGGGTCCAGAGCAGGCGACGCACGCCCCGGCACAGTCGGTGGGCCACGCGTTGTTCTTCGCATATGTCCTGAATTTCGCTCATGCCCATAAATGCCATGTTCGCAACATGTACGAAAGAGGAACATGCGCCGCGCCATGAGAATCACCGGGATGCGGTGACGAATCCGCCGGAACCTCGGCATTTCTGATCGGTTGGAGAGTAGTACTCAGAGGCAAAAGATCATGGCCCAACGCGCCTATTGGCAAGGACATTTGCGCCTGTCCCTCGTTTCATTCGCCATCAGGCTGTACCCGGCCTTTGTCCCAGCGCGGCAGATCGCATTTCACCAGATCGACAAGAAGAGCGGCCAGCGCGTGCGCCAGCAGCTTTTCGTACCCGACAAAGGGCCCGTCGAGAGGGCGGACGTCGTCAAAGGGTATGAGTACGAGAAGGACCATTATATCGAAATCGACCCGGACGAACTGGCCCAGCTGCGCCTGCCGTCGAAACATACGATCGACATCGCCCAGTTCGTCGAAATCGATAAGATCGACCCGATCTATTACGACCGGCCCTATTACATCGTGCCGGACGACAAGATGGCTCTGCCGGCCTTTGCCACGATTCGCGATGCGATGCGGGCGAACAAGGTGGCGGCGATCGGCGAGATCGTCTTTTCCGGCAAGGAGCATCTGGCCGCGATCCGCGCCTGCGGCAAGGGCATGGTGCTGGACACGCTGCGCTATGCCGACGAGGTGAAAAAATCCGCCCCCTATTTCGACGAGATCGAGCCGATCGACATCGATGACGATCAACTGGACATGGCGACGACCCTGATCAGGAAGAAAACCGCGCCGCTGGAGATGTCGAAGTTTCACGACAGCTATGAGGCGGCGGTGAAGGAACTGGTCGAGGCAAAACTCAAGGACAAGCCTCTGCCCAAGGAGGAATATGAGGCGCCGCGCGGCAATGTCGTGAACCTGATGGACGCGCTGAAGCGCAGCCTCGCGGGCGGCGACGGCGAAGCCAAGCCGGCCAAAAAGACCGGCCCCGGGAAAGTGCAGGCAAAACCGGCAGTCAAGCGCGCCCGGCACTGATGGCAAGCCGGAGCTCCGCCCAAAAGGCGCTGACGCGCTATCGCGAGAAGCGCGATTTCAACCTGACCGCGGAACCGTCGGGCGCCGAGCCGGTCAAGGCGAAAGGCGACGGATTTTTCGTGGTGCAGAAGCACGCAGCCACGCGGCTCCACTATGATTTCCGGCTGGCGCTGGACGGGGTGCTGAAAAGCTGGGCCGTGACCAAAGGGCCGAGCCTGGACCCGCACGACAAGCGGCTGGCGGTCGAGGTCGAAGACCATCCCGTCGCCTATGGCGATTTCGAGGGCACGATCCCCAAGGGCCAATATGGCGGCGGCACGGTGATGCTCTGGGACCATGGCGCATGGGAACCGGTCGGCGACGCGGCGCAGGGTCTGGCCAAGGGCGAACTTAAATTCATCCTGCATGGCGAGCGGCTGAAGGGGAAATGGGTTCTGGTCCGCATGCGCGGCAGGCCGAAGGAGCGGCACAACAACTGGCTGCTCATCAAGGAGCGCGACCTGGAAGTGCGCGAGGGCGGCAAGCCGCTGATCGAAAGCGCCGTCACCAGCGTCACCACCGGCCGGTCGATGGAGGAGATCGCCGGCGAGCATGACCGCATTTGGCATTCGGACAAGCCGGCGGACGAGCAGCCGGAGGCAACGCCGCCTCTACCGGCCAAAAACCGCGCCCCCTTCAAGCCACGCGGCAAATCCCCCCTGCCCGACTTCATTGCGCCCCAGCTTGCGACCAGAGTCGCGCAGCCGCCGGCGGGTAGGGATTGGCTGCATGAGATCAAGTTCGACGGGTATCGCGTCATTGCCCGCATCGAAGACGGCAAAATTACGCTGCTGACCCGCAGGGGCCATGATTGGACGAAGCGGTTCGGAGAGGTTGTCGAGGCGTTGAAAAAACTGCCGCTCAGGCAGGCGATGATCGACGGCGAGATCGTGGTCACGAACGACACGGGCGTCTCGGACTTCGGCAAGCTACAGGCGACCTTGGCCGGCGAGGCGAAATATCCTCTGTCGTTCCAGGCCTTCGACCTGCTGCATCTGGACGGCGAGGATTTGACCGGCCGCAGTCTGATCGAGCGCAAAGCGCTGCTGCAGCCCCTGATCGCGGGGCTGGGGGCGCAATCGACGGTTCTGTACAGCGACCATATCGAGGCGCCGGGGGACAAGGTTTTTGTCCAGGCCTGCCATCTGGCACTGGAAGGCGTGGTGTCGAAGCGCCGCGACGCACCCTATCGGTCAGGGCGAACCGACAGCTGGGTCAAAAGCAAATGCGTCGAGCGGCAGGAGTTCGTCATTGCCGGCTATTCTAAATCCAGCGTCGCGGGCAAGGGGCTGGGGTCGCTTCTGTTGGGCTATTTCCAGGGTAAGGAACTGGTCTATGCCGGGCGCGTCGGTACAGGCTTCAACGAGGCGTCGGTCAAACGTCTGAGCGCCGCGTTGGGCAAGATCGTCAGAGACACGCCACCCTTCAAGACACCGCCGTCCGGCGCAGGGCGCGACGTGGCTTGGGTGGAGCCGACATTGGTCTGCGAGGTCGAGTTTCTGTCCTGGACCACCGACGGGCTGCTGCGCCATGCCTCATTCAAGGGATTGCGCGAAGACAAGCTTGCGCGCGAAGTGACGATCGAACGGCCGAAACCTGCATCCGCACCCCGTACCCGGAGCATGATCATGACCGAAAGCGAACCCCGAGCCGCCAAACCGGATGGAGCCGGCGAACGGGCACTGACCCGCATTACCCTCACACATCCCGAGCGGGTGCTGGACCCGGAATCGGGCCTCACCAAACGCGGGCTGGCCGAATATCTGGCGCTAGTGTCGGACCGGATGCTGCCCCATGTCACCGGCCGGCCGATCAGCTTTGTCCGCTGCCCCGGCGGGACGGGCAAAGCCTGTTTTTTTCAGAAGCACATCGAAACGAAATTGCCGCCCGGCATCGGCAGCGTGACGATCGCAGAAAAGGTCGGGACCGGAGACTACCTGACCATCGACAGCGCCGAAGGGCTAATCGGGCTGGCGCAGATGGGGGTTCTGGAGGTTCATCCCTGGGGCTGCAGAGCGGACGATGTGGAGCGGCCCGACCGGCTGATTTTTGATTTCGACCCGGCGCCCGACGTGCCCTTTACTCGGGTGGTGGAGGCCGCCTTGGCGATGCGCGAGCGGCTGACACAGCTCGGATTGGAAAGCTTTCTCAAAACCACCGGCGGCAAGGGACTGCATGTCGTCGCCCCGATCGAGCCCGACCACCAATGGCCGACGGTCAAGGAATTCGTCCGGGCGGTCGCGACCGCGATGGCGGCTGACAGCGACCGCTATGTCACGGTGATGACCAAGGCCAAGCGCACCGGCAAGATTTTCATCGACTTCTTTCGCAACGACCGGGGTGCGACCGCGGTTGCCCCCTATTCCACCCGGGCGCGGCCGGGCGCCCCGGTGGCGACGCCGCTGGACTGGAGCGAGGCGACCCCGGATCTGAACCCCCGCCAGTTCACCGTCGCGACGATTGCGCGCCGGGTGGCACAAATGACAGAAGACCCATGGACGCGGATGCTGACGCTGAAACAGGCAATCGGCAAGGACGCCCTGAGGGCGATGAAGGTGGCGTATCGCAGGGTATAGTGTAACCCGACCGTGTATTGAGCATCGCCCCACAGAAAGATGACAATGATGCTCGATCTCAGAGCAGCCGCCATTGCAGCCAATCGCTTCGGCTTCGGCGCCAAGCAAGGCGAACTCAACACGATCGCGAGCGATCCGCGAGGATGGCTGAAACAGCAGCTCGTTCCTGGAACATCCGCACCGGGCGGCAGGCCGTCATCGGCGCAGCTGGCGACCTTCCTTCAGGCGCGGCAGGAAAAGAAAGACGATGTCGAACTCGCCAAGATGTTCCAGAAGGAGCTGCGCGAGGACTTCAAGAACCAAGCCGTCCAGCGCAGCCTATGGGCGGCCGACAGCCAAACGCCGTTCCTCGAGCGGCTAGTGCAATTCTGGTCAAACCATTTCACCGTATCGATCCAACGACCGATCGTGATCCCGGTCGCGGTCGGGTTCGAGAACGAGGCGATCCGTCCCCACACCCTGGGCAAGTTCCGCGATATGCTACGCGCGGTAGCGATGCATCCGGCGATGCTGCTCTATCTCGACAATGCGCAGTCGGTCGGGCCGAATTCCATCGGCGGGCGACTGCGAGACAAAGGCCTCAATGAAAATCTGGCCCGCGAGATGCTGGAACTGCACACCGTCGGGGTCGATGGCGGCTATAGCCAGACCGACGTCACAGAATTCGCCAAGATACTGACCGGCTGGTCGATCAACCGCGACAAGGACCCCGACCCGGGTACATTCCGTTGGCGCCCCGCCATCCATGAGCCGGGGCGAAAGACAGTGCTGGGCCGTGACTATAAGGAAGACGGTGTCGACGAGGGGCTGACGGCATTGAGCGATCTGGCGACGCGGCCGCAAACCGCCCGCCATATCGCCACCAAGCTGGCCCGTCATTTCGTCGCCGACGACCCGCCGCAAGCGGCGATCGATACACTGGCTGCGACTTTCATGAAAACCGACGGCGACCTACGTGAGGTGTCGCTGGCGCTGATCGATCTGCCGCAGATCTGGTCGGAGCCGCTGACCAAGATCAAGACGCCGAACGATCTGGTGATTTCGGCCTATCGTACGTTCGGCATTACTGACCCCAAATTCGGCGACGGTTTGATCGCGGGGCTGAGGCTGATGGGACAGGTGCCGTTCAACGCCCCCTCGCCTGCCGGATGGCCCGATACAGCCGACGGCTGGGTGTCGCCCGAGGCGATGATGACCCGCATCCAGTGGGCGCTGGTCGCCGGTCAAAAGCTGGACGGCCATGCCGACGCCCGCGAAATCGCCAAAGGCTCGATCCAGCCGGTCGCGGCCGAAAGCACAATGTTCCATATCGACAATGCCCCGAGCCCGGCCGAGGCGCTGGCCCTGCTGATCGCCAGCCCTGAATTCCAGCGGAGATGATCCATGCCATTCGATAATCTCATTTTGCCACGCCGGGCCTTCTTAACCGGCGCCGGGGCCCTGGCGCTGACGGCCGGCCTGCCGCATGCGGTTCTGGCCGATGCCCCGACCGACAAGCGATTCGTCTTCATCATCCTGCGCGGTGCGATGGACGGGATGAGCGTGGTGCCGCCCTATGGAGACCCATCCTATGCGTCCCTGCGCGGCCAGATCGCCATCGCCAAGCCGGGCGAGAGCGACGGCGCGACCGACCTCAACGGCTTCTTCGGGCTGCACCCCGCACTCGCCGATATAGCGCCCTGGTACAAGGAGGGGGCGCTGCTGCCGATCCAAGCCGTGGCCTCACCCTATCGCGACCGTTCGCACTTCGACGGGCAGGATATGCTGGAAAACGGGACCCTCTCGCCACGCAATACGCAAAGCGGATGGTTGAACCGGGCGCTGGCCTCGATTGGCGCGGGTGACCGGCGCGTGGGGCTCGCGGTCGGGCAGTCGATTCCCCTGGTGCTGCGTGGTCAAATTCCTGTGGCTTCCTGGGCGCCGACCACGATCCCGGAGGCGGACGAAAACTTCCTGTCACTGGTCCAGACGGTCTATCAGGGGGACAAGCGGCTGTCCGCAGCGCTGGCCGACGGCATCAAGGCCACCCAGGCCGCCGACCATATGCTGGGTACCGATAAGGAGCAGATGGAAAACGGCGGCATGGCCGGTCCCGGCGCCTATAAGGGGCAGAAAATCCTGGCCGAGGCCGCAGGCAAGATGCTGGCCGACCCGAACGGACCGCGCATTGCAGTGTTTGATGCTCAGGGCTGGGACACCCATGCCGGACAAGGAGCAGCCAAGGGCAGGCTGGCCAACGCGCTGGGCGGTCTATCGGCAAGCCTTGTGGCACTGCGCATTTCCTTGGGCCCGGCCTGGAAGGACACGATCGTCCTGATGGCGACCGAATTCGGCCGCACCGCCCACGCCAATGGCACCGGCGGCACCGACCACGGAACCGGGACGGTCGCACTTCTGGCCGGGGGCGGCGTTGCGGGCGGCAAAGTGCTGGGAAGCTGGCCGGGACTGGCGGAAAGCAGGCTTTATCAGGGCCGCGACCTGATGCCGACGAGCGACCTGCGTGCAGTCATCAAGACCGTACTGCGCGAACATCTGCGGGTACCCCAAGACAGGTTGGAAAGCACGGTCTTTCCCTACAGTAGTGACGCCCGGCCGATTGCAGGCATCACTGCGGCGGCTTAGCGTTGCAAGTAGGCCGAAAGACCCGCGAGCGCACTGCCGAGCACACGTTCGAGAAATGCCTGGAATGGTTCATCCTTGGCCAGGAACAGCAGGCCCGGCAGCGGGTCGCAGGCGAGTATCCAGCGCACGCGCGTGCCGCCCGGTATCTCATAGAACTCGGTAATCTCGATCTGTGCCCTCGACAGCGGCTCGGTGACCCGGTCGATGATATAGCCCCAGCGACTGGGCTCGTCCCACACAACCATGGTCTCATCGTGGAGCGCACCGGCGACCGACGAGCGGCGGATCGTGCCAACGCCATAGGGCGGCGGCCCGTCATAAGTGACCCAGTCGATAAAGGGGAACCAGTCCTTCCAGCTATTCGCGTCGCTAAACACGTTCCAGACAGCTTGGCGCGGTGCGGCGATATCGCGTTCGACGACATAGCGCGCCGGGGCGCTGTCGGCATAATCGAGGCCGACTTTGCGACATTCATACCAGGTTGGCGTGCTCGTCGTGGGCTCAGTCATCAGCCGCGTCCGATATAAGGCATCTTTGTCGCCATCACAGTCATGAAGGGTACATTCGCAGTCAGGGGCAGTCCCGCCATATAGAGCACGGCATCGGCGACGTCGCGCACATCCATCATCGGTTCGGCCATGATTGTCCCATTCGCCTGCGGCACCCCATGTGCCATCGCCGCCGCCAAGTCTGTGGCGGCATTGCCAATATCGATCTGACCGCATGCAATGTCATATTTTCGCCCATCGAGTGCGGTCGATTTCGTCATGCCGGTTACCGCATGCTTCGAAGCGGTATAGGCGATTGAATTCGGTCGCGGCACATGAGCGGAAATCGAGCCGTTATTGATAATCCTTCCGCCGCGCGGGCTCTGGTCCTTCATGATTCGGAAGGCTGCCTGCGTACATAGGAACGTGCCGGTGACATTGACAGCGAGCACGCGATTGAACTGATCGGGTTCCAAGTCCTCCAGCAAGCCCGACGGAATCCCGACGCCGGCATTGTTGAATAAAAGATCTAGACGCCCGAAAACAGCGAGCGTCTCGGCGAACAGAGCCTCGACCGATAAGGGGTCAGCGACATCTGCCGGAACAACCAGTGTAGCGCCGCGACCCTTTGCGTCACGCGCGGTTTCGTCAAGAGCTTCGCGCCGCCGCCCGGCAAGAACTACCGAATAGCCAGCCTCGGCCAGCGCAAATGCGACGGCCCGGCCTATACCGCCGCCCGCGCCTGTGACCACGGCGACCTTTTCGTATAGATCCGGGGCTTTCATCGGCTCTCCACCTATCTCATCAATAAATACTCGCCATCGCGCATGCGCCAAAGGGCGCTTATCAAAGCCATGAGGATAGGGGGAGCGTCAACTTACCGCCATTGCCCGACAGGCTAAGCATGGTCTATTGCTCTATCATATAAATAAAAGAGGGCAGGGCCGTCGTGAAATTCTCAATCATCTATGAGGCGCAGACCGTCGACACGAGTCCGGAAACCGAGTTCCGGATGTTCCACGACATGATTGATCAGTGCCTGCTGGCGGAAAAACTCAAATTCGATGTTGTCTGGGCAGTCGAGCACACCGCACTTCCGCAATATGCGCATATGAGCGCGCCGGAAACATTCCTGGCCTATCTGGCGGGCAGAACAACGACACTGGAAATTGGGCACGGCGTCGTTTGTCTGCCGCCGGCGATGAACCATCCCGTCAAGGTGGCAGAGCGCGTTGCGACGTTGGACATATTGTCCAAGGGCCGACTGCATTTCGGCGTCGGCAAGGGCG
>PLTD01000194.1 GCA_003165335.1 Rhodospirillales bacterium
ACCCCAATGATTTTCGGGTTGTGACGTGAACGGGGTATAGTTCGATGCCGGCAGCAATGCTACTATCTAGGGGTGCATTGCCTCGTTCAAACGCGCTTGTCTGAGCTGCAGGCGAATCCGGCAGCGAACCGTCGCGACGATCCCGGAATCTGGAAGGTGAAGAAATTCAATAGCATGAGGAAGATCGTCGTGAGGCCCGCGAGCGTAATCCAGGCCTTGAGCGCGCCGCGCCGGCGGCGCTCCGGCAAAGCCGGACGCAACAGTTGGAATTGGACCAGGAAGGTCGCCAGCGCGGCTGCGACGGTAACGACTGGAAGCGACAGCGGAGATGCGGGCGTCATCGCCGCGTACAGGCCCCCGATCGGTAGCACGGCGACGCCGAGCGCGACGGCCGCAAGCTCGGCCAGGGCGCGCACGGGCGGACCCGACAGGCCCAGACGGAGGGTCGATCCCTTCTGCTGTTGCGGCGCCGCCAGCCTCACGCCCGCGATTGCGAGGAAGTTGTCGATCGCTTCGAACAGGCGGCCGATATGCACGTTGAAGTCACGACCCGGGCTAAGCGGCACCGCGTTTCGATAGGAGAAATCCAGGAGGGTCGCGGGCAGTTCCTCGGCCGAGGGCATGACAGCATGCCCGACCAGCACCGGCACGATCGGCAGCTTGCGCTCGAGCACGACCTCGACCTCCTTGCGGACGTGGTCTGTTTTCTCCTGGATGCGCGTGCGGCCGTCGGAGCGTCCGCACCAGTCGGGCCCGACAACGACCACGACAACGTCGGTCGACGACAGGAAGCGATCGATGCTGTCGCGGAAATCGGAACCAAACGGGATGCTGTCAATGTCGAAATTGACTTGGTCTTGGCCGTACCGCGCGACGAGGCGCTCGGCGATCCGGCCAGTGATCGCCTCGGAATCGGCGCGCCGGTAGGACAAGAAGATCTGGGGTCGTCCGCAAGCGTTTGCGACGTTCGATTTTACTAGGTTTCCAGACAGTCGACGCCGCGTTGTCCGCCGGGTGCCAAAAGGGATCTACACTTTGTCATAAGCCGGCGCTTAAATCGGGCTTTGAATCGACCAAAATCCGATCAAGACAGATCGCAAGCTCCTCTTTTGACCAGAGGCTGACCGCATCGGGGCTCACACCGAAAGTCTGAGCAAACCGTGTCAACCCGATGAGAGGATCCTTTTCGAGGTCGGCGTCGCGCGGAGTCTCCACGATACGATAGCACCCAAAGTCAAATGGTTTGCCCGGCGCAGCGCCGGCCGGTTCGACCTTTTCAATAATCCCCACTTCGGCCAATGCAAGCGTCCGGAAATGACAGTACGGGTTGTTGCCGGGACGACCGAAAAGAACGTGTGACGTCCACGTGCAGCCAGCGCGACAACGCTGCGCGTGAATGCAGGATTTGCAGAAGCCCCATAGCTCGACCGGAGCTTGCGTCGCCTGCCGCCCAAGCTCCGATGCGATATTGCCGAGCGCGCGTTCGCGTATATTTCCCTTGACATAGGATGCGGTTGGCAGCGACGGACAGCCTTTTATGCTTCCGTCCGACTCGACCCCGAGCGAAGCGACACCGGCCTGGCAGCCGCCCCAAGCATAGCCCCGGTCTCCACCGTATCTCAGCGTCTCCGCGAGCGGTCCAAAATATCCAACATTATTGCCAGGAAAAAAAGCGATCCCGTTCGGATCAAGTTTCTCGCGCTTGATCGTGGCCAGCAGTGGAAAGAGATACAGCAGATGATAGGGTTGAAGCATGAGCGACGGCCGATCCGCCGCGTTGCCCATGGCGGCCGTCAAGCTCACCATCCAGCTTCGTGCGCCGATCTCCATCAAGAGATCGGCAACTCCCGGAAGCTCCGGCATCGTCAGACGATTGATCTGGGTATTGACGGACAGGTCGATGCCGCAGTCGGTAATTCTCCGGGCTGCGGCGATCGCAGCCTTCTGGGAGCCTGCGGACGCGCGGATCGCGTCGTGGGTCGCCTCCAGACCATCGATCGAAAGCGATATCTTGCCGACACCCGACGCGGCGGCTTGCCGAACCCTCGTTTCACTCATCTGCCGAGCGCCGGTCACGACGCTGCAGAGCATGCCGCAACGCGATATCTCACTTGCGATCAGATGCCAGTCCGCGCGCAGATAAAATTCGCCGCCGATCAGCGTAACCTCTTTTATATCGAGCTCGGCAAGCTGGTGAACAAGGTCAAGCGCTTCCGGCGTACTGAGTTCGTCGTCGCGCGCTCGTCCAGCTCGCGACCCACAATGTTTGCAACCGAGATCGCAACGTAGCGTGATTTCCCATACCGCGATGCTCGGCGCCGGATCGTCATGCGAGCGCCAGCGCACCAAGTCCGTCGGTTCTCCGTTATAGTTGCGACGGGCGGCATCACCGGCGATCATGTCGTCACGGCTTTCCGGGCGGTTCGGGGTTCGGCGCCGCCGGTGGCCCATAGATCACGGCGGGAGCCGAAGGCGGTCCATAGCCCGGAGACAATGCCCGCCTTTCCGGTTCGGCGCCCGGCGGAATTCCCGCTGTCCAGTCGGCAATGAGGCGTTGGATCTGGGCGTCCGTCAGCTGATCGCTCAGGTCGAACGGCGTCGGATCGATTCCGAATTCCCGCAGAGTCCCGCGAGGGTTGTGTGCGAAGAGCGCCCGGAGGGTCGGATCGACACGGATTCGGGCGATGAACGATGACAAGGTCCGCGTCTCCGCTTCATCCGAGACCGGTGGTCTGACCCGCTCAGCCCCCGGCAAGGCCGCCGGATACAAAAGCGCGGCGATGGCGCCGAGGAGCAATTTGAATGCATTGCGAACGGTTGTAACCAAGATTGGGCTCCTCTGAACGCGCGCAAATTCTAGGGTGACTTCTCCAATTCCTTGAGTATCTCCTCAATCACAGTCCGGGTGTTGGGGTCCGGATTGAGCGCCAGTACCGCATCATAGTCGGCTTTGGCGTGTGCGTAGTCTTGCTTGTGCACGTAGAGCTGGGCCCGGTTCTGCAGCGCCGCCGCATATTTCGGGTTTAAGCGGATGGCCTCGCTAAAATCCGAGATCGCGTCGTCATACCGGGCCCGACCCGTATTGGCCGCGCCGCTCACGAAATAGCCCCAGGCATAGCTGCCGCTCAACCGGGTCGACTCATGAGCGTCGTTGACCGCTTGATCGAAGTCATGTCTCGCAAAATGCAGGAAGCCGCGATCCGCGAAAGCGCCGGCGTATGTTGGATCCACCTGAATGGCGCGGTTGCAATCGTCGAGAGCGCGGTCGAATTCCTTCTTGCGTTGCCATTCCACACACCGATCGGCCAGGAGCCGGGAGAGACTCGTGCCGGCGAATTTTCCCGACGCGATCGCCTGGTCGCAGGCAGCAATTGCGGGATCGCCGGACAGGTCATTGCAATCCTGGGCGTCCTTTTCCGTCGCAGCGGCGGGAGCGGCCGACGTCTGGGCATCGCCGCTACAGGCCGCCGGCAATGGGCCCGGCTCAGTCTTGCGATAGCTTGACGGGTCAGCGAGGTACGCCTGGGCGGTGGCGCGCATATCGGAGTTGGTCGCGCGCGCGATCAATGTCTGATAGTCCGCTTTCGCCGCGGCAATGTCGCCTATTTCCGCGAAGACGCTCGCTCGCCCGGCCAGCGCCGACTGGACATTCGGATCCCGCCGCAGCGCCTGGCTATAGTCGGCGATTGCCAAGAGATAATACCCCTTGGCTTGGTATGCGGCGGCGCGACCGGCGTATGCCACGGCATAATATGGGTCCAGGGCGATCGCCTGCTTGAAGTCCGTCGCCGCCGGGTCGAAATCCCGGCATTTCAGTTTGCCGTCGGCCCGGCTGAAAGAGGCGACGGCTTTGGCGTGGGTCTGCCCGTCGACCGGCTTCGGATTGTCAGTCAACGTGAGCTCCGGTAAAGCCTTCGCGATGTTCTGGCGAACGAAATCCGAAACGCTAAGCCCTTGCAAAAGCTTGAAACCGTCATTCGCAAGGTCATCATCTCCCATTACGAAATAGACACGAGACCGCCCGAAGATCGAGTACGTATCCGATGGGTCCAGCCTGATCGCCTCGCCGAAATCGGCCAAGGCGTGTTCGCGACCTTCGTCGGTTCTCATGTCGCTATAAAACGCACCACGCTGGGCGAAAGCTTCCGCGAAGGAAGGGGACAGGCGGATCGCCGCGTTCATATCCTGAAGCGCGAGATCGCGTTCGTCTCTGAGGACATGCACATGGCCACGCGCATTAAAAACTCTCGCGTCGTCCGGGTTCAACCGAATAGCCTCGTCGAGATCGGCAATCGCTGGCCCGAGCTCGTCCCTGTCGGCATGCGCCATCCCGCGAAGCCAATGGAGTCGGGCCACCCTCTTGCTATCGAACACACCGCTAGCGATGGCCCGATCGCACGCCGACAACGTTTGGTCGCCCAAGGGACCTTCACAGCTGTCCGCCAGTTTGTTCGCTGCGTCGACGTCGACACCCAGCAGTTTCAAGCCGGCCAGCGCGATGGCTTGCGCTTCATCGTCGTTTCCGATCGCAAGTGCGTGCGAATAGTCGCGGCGAGCCTCGTCCTTGCGCCCGAGCACTCGAAATACTTCGCCGCGTATCGACGCCGCATAGGGGTCGTTGGGAATGATTCGCACGCTGTCCTGGGCTGCCGCAAGCGCACCGGTGGCGTCTCCCGTCCCGAGGAGCGCCCGGGCCTTGTTCGCAAAGGTTGGACCGCTATTCGGATCGAGTTGAAGCGCCCGATTGCAGTCGATCAGTGCCTTGGCCGCAGCCTTCGTCAATACGAAGGCGTAACATCTATTGGTGAATGCGGCAGCCAATTTGGGCGACTTCTGGATGGCCTGATCGAGATCAGTGATTGCCGCCGCGGGGTTCTGATCCAGCAACAAGAGCCCGGCGCGGTAATTGTAGTTTGTCGCTTCCGGGGCCATGCTAATAACCTGGTCCATGTCGGCTATCGCGTTCTTCAATTCATGGCCTCCCGCGTAGAGTTGTGCGCGAGCAAGATAGGCGCTGAGAAGGTGCGTATTGGCGTTGCTGCCGGCCTGGATCACGCTCGAGTAGTCGGCGATCGCTTCGGCACGATACCCTAGGGAAGAGTAGGCGACGCCGCGATAAAAGCGAAACATGAAATTGTCAGGCTTGAGGTCGATACCTTCGGAAAACGCTGCGATTGCAAGCTGGTATTGACGGGTCGCGTTATAGAAATATCCGAGATTCAGATACACGAGACCGATCGCGGAATCGATCTGTTTAGCCTGACTAAGGTCAGCTTGCGCGCGATTCATATCGCCCTTGTCGAAGAACAGGCCCCCGCGGGCGTTGTAAGCGTGGGCAAGTGCGACGCCCGTTAGTTTTCCGGAATTGATGGCTCTCCCGCAGGCTGCAATCGCGTCATCGCCGCTTTGCTTGACGCACGATGTGAATTCTAAATCATTGAGCCGACTTGCGATTGTGTCAGGATTTCCGTCAATCTTGTCGAGTCCAGTCCGCGCCATGAGCAGATAAGTGCCGGCTGCTTTCTGCTGAATCGCTTTGTTAAAATCGTTTCTTGCCTCATCGAGATGCCCGAGCCGCAGATGAATCTCACCGCGGATGGTGTAGCCCAGCGGGTGCTCCGGCATCAGGAGCACGCTCTTGTTCGCTTGAGCCAGACCTTCCTCAAGGTCACTGGTTGGAGCCTGCGGCACAATAAGCACCGCGGCCGCGTAGCTGGCACGAGCGAAACCGTTACCGTTGTCTAGCCGTATCGCCTCGCCGCAGTCATCCATCGACCGTTCGACGTCCTGTTTGCGTATCCCCTCAACGCATCGGTTTGCGTACAGACCCGAAAGCTCGTGTCCGGAGAACGCTCCGGAAGCGATTGCTTTGTCGCAGGCCGCGATCGCGGCTTCTCCGCGAAGATTTGCGCAATCGCTGGAGAGCGCCGCCGGATCCGGTGCCGCAGGTTTCTGCGAGGCGGCCTGCGCGATTTGAAATGCGCCTCCTTGGACTTCCGAAAATGTGGTTCGGAGGCCGTTGTCGTTCACGGAAACGAGTAGTCGGGACGATTGTATCGGACCAATTGCCGAAAAATCGAGCGCGGCCGCAGCAAATCGCGGGTTGAGGGTGTCGCCACTGGAGTTTGCGTTGGACGCTGAGGGGCAACAGACCACCACGACAAGAACTTGGGTCGCCGCCAGTAGAGACAAGCAATCACGCAGACGAGCCATCGTCTCCCCCTGCCGACGTCAGACAACAACAGGAACGCCAGGATGGGTCTGTATTCGACACCGACGCCTGTCGATCCCGAGACACACACGTGCCTAAGAGCCTTAGGCAAATCCCACCGGAGTTCACGGGAATTCAAAAATATCAAGCAGCACCCGTTCGAGGACAGTAATCAAAAATTCGGCTCCGATCAACCACCCGAAAAGCATGTCCCGGACCTGGATCACAAAATTCCCTTGATCGTGAAATTCAGTGTCTTTTTCGCAGCCTTTGGCTGCCAGGATCGGCGGAAACGGGACTGTGCATACTACGCGATCAGTACCGGGAGCTGACGAACGACAGTCCGACATCGGAAGCCCAGCGCTGCAGGATGGCGCGTTCGCGTTCGAGCGGCGCGCGATTGGCAAAGCCGCGGCATTGCGCGATCGCCCCCTCATCGTCCACTTCAATTGTCAGACCGCGATTGAATTTGCCGAAGGGATATTCGTACGTCAGCGACCAGATCGACGATTTCGATGCCATGCAGCTTGACCGATACTTCGCAACACAATGCCTCAAGCGTTCGCCCTCGCGCGAGAGTTCGATAGCATCGGTAATTTGATGGATGCGCCAGACCGCCGGGCTACCCTCCTCTTCTGTCCGATAAACCGCATCGGGGATTGGTCGTCCCGACCAATTGTCGCCATCAAGCCTCCGTTCGATCCACAGTATGTGCTTCCACTCCTCAACGCGTCCGCGAAGCGTCGACAATGCGCTGCCGTGGACTTCAAAGCTGTCATCCAGGTCTTTGGTGGCCTGGAAGTAGTCGATGAAGTCGTTCATTTCGAGCACCGACAGCGGATTGCAAGCGAAGAAGCGCGCGACATCCTTCCAGAATTTCCACGCGATCGGAAAATCGACGAGCTTCGTCCTTGATACGCGGACGGCAACCTCCACGTCCGCGTTGGCGGCCATCGCTATGGCGTACCAAAATGCCCTTTCCGTCGACACGACCTCCGGTGGCGCGCCGAGGAAATGGTGCGCTTCGTGCTTCGAGAGGTAGTACCGAAGGCCTTCGCGATACAGCGACTTACCCTGTGCAGCGAGTATGTACCAATAGTAACGGTCGACGCGCCCTCGCGCTGACGGCGCCGCTTCCAGATCTTCAGTATCGACATCCGCACGTGGCTCCTGGTCCCACACCGACTCAAGGTGGCGGGCAACCGGATATCGCGCAAAGACGAACCTGGCGAGATCGATGAAACGACGCTCAGGGGAGCGCGACCGAACGCTGCTCTTCCAATCCTCTGGAAGGCGTATGGCGAACCTCCGGTACTGCTCGACCTTCGCGCGATAGTTTGGCGCAAATTCAGCGAAAGAGTCGATGAAGGGTGGCCGGACCTTAACCCGCTGTCGCAGGATTTGGTAAAGCGCCTGCTCACTCGCGCGCTTTTGTGCCTCGCGTAATCTGATTTGTTTTCCCATGGCGTGCTCCGAGCGGGGCGCGCAGGCGCAGTCCGGTCAGACAGACGACAAAGCCATGGTTTCGCTTGAACAACATTTAGGTCACTCCAATAGGGGCGGCTCCATAGTGGCATTTTACGGCCACATTGTGGCATGCTTTCCGATATCGCATCATATGACCGCAAGCGGTCCGGACGCCGCCCTTTGCTGGGCCGTCCATTGCGGCGGACGCGTCGCGGAATGCACTTCCGGGAGTTAATCTGCTCGGGTAAAAAGGCCTCGGACAGATCGTGAATAAACGCCTGACCAAGTGCACCGCTCTTTGGACGGCGCTGCTGCTCCTGATTTTCACCGGAGCTTCCCCGGAGGCAAAGACAACCGGCAAGGTTTCTGCGGCGCTTACGCGCAAGATGCGATATATCGAGCGCAAAATTATCGCTCAAGACCACGCGGGCACAGCGATACCGACACTCCGCGCTGGTCTGCAGATGCCGAGACGCACTACAAATGGTGCATTCGGGCCGCCAGAGGTGAGGCGGAAAGCGAACGCAAGGCCCGACGCAGGGCAATCATGACGTGTCGATGATCGCGAAGGTTAGGGCGAACATGTTGCCGGATGCTCCGGGGATGGCTGGAGCCGCCCGGCTCGCGCGAAAAGCGTTGCGCACCTTGGATTCGACTGCATTTAGACAGCCGGGACCGGCCCGCCAGGAGTTACTCTTTGACAGTTTCTCCCTTGCATTTAAGGTGACGGACGGTGGGCCGGCAAACATTTGGGGGGGGGGCGCGCAATGGATACGCCGCGAATTTTTATCAGTATGGGTACGCCGTACAACGAGCAATATTCTCAATTTCGGGACGCCCTCGAAACTCTCTTGAGGGATGGCTGCAAGACCGATCCCCGCATCATCGGTAAGAACGAGTATCCCTCAGGCAGCCCCCTGGAAAAAATCCGCGACGTGATGCGCGGCTGTCAAGGCGTTCTCATTGTCGCGTATGAGAGGAAATTTGTTGAGGCGGGCGTGGAGCGACGCGGTGGGACCGGAGCCCTTCAGATTGCCCGAATAACCTATACGACGCCTTGGAACCACATCGAATCCGCAATGGCTTATAGTCTAGGAATCCCCCTTTACGTCATCTGTCAGAATGGTTTGGCACAAGAAGGCCTTATTGAAAGCAAACTCGATTGGTACGTACAAAATGTCGAAATCTCGAAGGAAACCCTGGCAAGGCCCGAAGTCATAGAGTCGATCCGCGCTTGGGTTGAGACCCGAGTAGTCCCAAGGACCAAAGGATCTCATCACTTTCGAGCCATTAACGGCCAGCTGAAATTGTCAGAAATGACTCCGCAAGAAATCGGTGCTGTTATGAGTGTCATTACCGGCGCTTTTGCCTCTGGAGTCGCAGTTGCTACTTTTCTCCCGAAGCTGTTTCACTGAATAGGCGGACCCAAAGGCCGGCTAGGTGGCGATACTATGCGAAGTGTGTGAATAAGCGTCCAAGAGTGGTCCCTCCACCGCTAGATAGATCAATAGTTTAGCCTGCCGATCGGCGTCGGGGCCGATTAACAATGGAGAACGGTACTCAGTGAGCTGCGTCGCGCTGAAGAAGCGTCAGCGCGACGGGCTCTCCCTGTGCCTCACCAACCCGTGGGCGTCGACCCCTATCTGCGTGCGAAGGTGGTGGCAGTTGGTGAGCAGCTTCCTGCGATCTGGGCATCTGATCAAGATGTGGCTGGAATGCCCCGTAGAAGAAACCGATGATCGAGGAAGGAAGACACGTACGACCGAAGCCCGGGACAACCGACGCGGCATCCCGCAGGGCTCACCCATCTCGCCGTTGCTGGCAAATATCTACATGCGCCGGTTCGTGCTGGGATGGAAGATGCTCGGGCTGGAGCAAAGCCTCGGCTCCCGTATCGTAACCTACGCCGATGATCTTGTGATTTTGTGTCGGAAAGGCAAAGCCGACGAGGCCTTGCAGCAACTGCGCAAGATCATGGGAAAGCTGAAGCTCACGGTCAACGAGGAGAAGACACGAATCTGCAGGCTCCCGGAAGGAGAGTTTGACTTCCTGGGCTACACGTTCGGACGGATGTTCTCAGAGAGAACCGGCCAGGCGCGCCTGGGTTACCGGCCATCTAGGAAGAGCATCAAGCACATGGTGGAGAAAATCCAGCACTGACGGACCGAACGGGGACATGGCAAGAAACCACAAAGCTGGTGGGCAAGGTGAACCGCACGCTGCGCGGATGGGCGAACTACTTCCAAGTAGGCACCGTCAGCAAGGCATATCGGGCACTCGACAGCTACACAGCGATGCGGTTGCGCCGGTGGTTGCGCTCCAAGCACAAGGTCAGGCGAAGAAAGGGTGGGAATTATCCACTCCCGCACCTCTACGGGCACTTCGGGCTCGTACGCCTAACTGCGCGGGGGCACGACGTGCCGTGGGTGAAGGCGTGAAGTTTTGTCCGAGAGCCGGATGCCTTATACCAAATCTCAGCAATTGTGACTCGTTGACGATTCCCAAATCAGTTTCGCTCTGATTCATTGGTGGCGAACGATGGAGGTTCGTCATGTCCATTCCAGTATCGTTGCGCGGGGACTTCACGGCATCTCAACTGCGCGCACTTGCGAGGAAGACGAAGGATGGCCCGCAGGCTCGGCGGCTTTTGGCGCTGGCGGCGATTTACGATGGGGCGA
>PLTD01000210.1:0-2331 GCA_003165335.1 Rhodospirillales bacterium
GAACTGACGCCCGTCTCCGTTTGAAGTCATGAAGACAATGGCGAAATCGTCGCTTTGCATCACTCGATCGAGCATCAACGCGGTATCGCATCGCCCGTACGCAGGCTGAAACCGGTAATCGGAATCTCGGCGTAGCGCTCTNNCCGATGATGAACGCCGCCCGCTCCACAGTCAGGGTCGCCTTCTCATCCAGAAACATCCGGTACATCTGGTTCAGCGGGCGGGCATGTTCGAACGTTACCTTCCTTTTCCAGTCCTCGCCGGCCGCCTCCCTTACCCGCTTGGCGGCGTCGCTGGCGCGCTCGTAGGTTCGCCAGTTTTCCTTGGTGAAGGTGCCGCATTCCAGGTAGAGGCAGAGCCCCCGGAGCATTTGCGTGGTCACGAAGCTCGGCTTGCACCCCGCCTTGGCGCAGTCGATGAGCGCGTTGATCAGTATCCGGGCCTTCTTCGCCGCGAGCGATTTATGGTGGATCGAGTGTCGCATTCATCCAGACAGTGGCCATCGATTCATGGCGCTCTCTCAAAAATATCAGACGAAACCGGCTTTGTCAGCGCGCTGCGGAATGTCTTCCACTACCGGCGCTTCGACCAACCCGCCGTCCAGGCGCGAAACTCTCGTCGCACCCTTACATTGGGCCGCCCAGCTCCAGGCTCGCCATTGCAGCCCGTATTCGACCCCGCAGCGCGGATCGGACCGCGGGATCAAGCTCTTTACATCGACGCAATATGATACTTAAATACAACCATTGATTGCTCGTTCATTTGCCGAATGGAGGATTGGATGG
This sequence comes from Rhodospirillales bacterium, assembly GCA_003165335.1. Taxonomy (GTDB): domain Bacteria; phylum Pseudomonadota; class Alphaproteobacteria; order BOG-932; family Roseiterribacteraceae; genus BOG-932. The sequence goes on from PLTD01000210.1 coordinate 786, forward strand.
TCACGTTTCTGCTGTTTATACTGGCTTGCATCCTGTCCACCTGGCCGGGAAATTTCCTGATCAGAAAGGCTTACAATCGCATCCTCGGTAGCGTCAAAGGTCCGGTGGTTGACAAAACCATGAAGGATTGGCTGGAGGCCANNTGGATCATCGGCGCCTTGGAGCGTTTCATCTTCATCTATGCGCTGATGTTCTCCCAACCGAGCCTGATCACAGGCGTCCTGATCCTGAAGGCGTTTTTCGCCTGGACCGAACACCGCGCGCGCCCGGATGAAACAGACACGGATCACGCTGGAGGCGGAAACACCGGCGCAACTCAAGCCGCCGATAAATCGAAGATGCTCGAGACGATCGCGCATTATCATACCTACGTGATCGGCAATTTCCTGTCGATCGTTACGGCCATCACTGTCTATCATGCGGTCGCCTGGGTTCCGACCCTTGTCGAATGGCTGGTTCATATAATCCATTAGCCGCGTTCCCCGTATACATTGGCGATATCGTCCCACTGATCGCCAGGGATTTGCCGCGCAGTTCTAGTCCGCCATCGCCGCCTCCACGAACCCCACCGGATCATCACAAAACGCGCGCATGATCTTGTAGTGATCGGTCTGCTCCACACTCACCGGCTCCAGCCCGTGTTTCGACAGCCGCAGCAGTCGCGCGCCGGGATAGGCCATCAGGACCGGCGAATGCGTGGCCATGATGATCTGGCAGATGGTGGACTGCTCCATCCGCCGCATCAGTTTCAGAAACTCCATCTGGCGGGCGGGCGACAGCGCCGATTCCGGCTCGTCGAAGATGAAGATGCCCTGCTCCCGGCAGCGCTCCGCGAAGAAGCGCAAAAAACCCTCGCCATGGGAACGCGAGAGGTAGTCAGGCGGAATGCCCTGGGGAACGCCGGGGATATATTCGAGATTGACCTTGTCCTGGTATCGCGCGACCGAGAAAAAACTCTCGGCGCGAAAGAACCAGCCCTTGGTGATCTTCGGCAGCCAGCCGGCGCGAAGCGCCTTCGCCAGCTCTCCGCCCATGCGCTCGATCGCGCTGGAATGATCGACCGGCATATAGCCGTTGCCGCCGCCGGCTTCGTCGTAGCCGGTCAGCACGGCAATTCCCTCGAGCAGGGTCGATTTTCCGGTGCCGTTTTCGCCGACGATAATGGTGATGGGCCGGTCGAAACTGAGTTCGAACTCGTCGCGCAGGAGCGGCAGGCAGAACGGATAGGCCGCGCGGTCGGCGATGCGGTCCGGCTCCAGCCAGATCCGCCGCAGATAGGGTGCGGGCATCGCGATCGTTCGCTTCCGTTTCGATGCCATTGTGTCCCTTCGCTGCCCTGCAGACCGTGCGTTCAGAACCGGTCGTCGTCCCGGCGACGGGGAGTCCATTCCTCCAGCACCGCCTCCACGAACCCCGAAGGGTCCGCGCAGAACTCGCGCATGACCTTGTAGTGGTCGGTCGCTTCGACGCTCACCGGCTCCAGCCCGTATTTCGACAGCCGCAGCAGCCGCGCGCCGGGATAGGCCATCAGCATGGGGGAATGCGT
>PLTD01000210.1:2351-3739 GCA_003165335.1 Rhodospirillales bacterium
GGGAGAGGAAATCCGCCGCCGGGCTGCCAGCGGCATCGAGATAGCGCGCCACCGAGAAGAAGGTTTCAGCCCTGAAGAACCAGCCGTTGGTAACCTTCGGCAGCCAGCTGGCGCGCAGCGCCTTCGAAAGCTCGCCGCCCATCACCTCCAGCGCGTTCGAATGATCGACCGGCCGATAGCCCTTGCCGCCCCCGGCCCCGTCATAACCCGCGAGCGCGGCGATGCCTTCCAGCAGCGTGGATTTGCCGGTGCCGTTTTCGCCGGCGATGATGGTGATCGGCCGGTCGAAATCCAGTTCGAACTCATCGCGCAGGAACGGCAGGCAGAACGGATAGGCGGCACGGTCGGCGACGCGCGCCGCATCGAGCCAGACCCGCCGCAGATAGGGCGCGGGCATGTCGATGGTCCGATTTCGCTTTGAACGCATACGCCCCACCCCAGCGCGCTGTTGACGACCTGACGTTCCCTTTGGGAAAAAGAACGTATCATGAACATTCTATCTGGGGAAGCGAAGTTTTACTCTTCAGGCGGCGGTTGCCCCGGCGACCTGCCGGGGCGCCAGGCTCATGCCGCGTCCGCCGGCCGGACGCGCCTGGTGATCTCGGGCCCCTTCTCCCGCTCGACCACCCCGATGTCGTATTGGCCCTGGAGGTCCAGCCAGAATTGAGCGCTGTTGCCGAAATAGCGCCCAAGCCGCACCGCGGTATCGGCCGTGATCGCGCGTCGGCCATTGAGGATGTCGGTGATACGGCCGGACGGAACACCGATATCGAGCGAGAGGCGGTTCGCGCTGAGCTTGCGCGCGACCAATTCGCGCTTCAACAGACGGCCAGGATGTACGACAGGAGCCATGGCGTTCAACCTTTGTGGTAATCGACGATTTCGACCTCGTGGGCATCGCCTTTGCGGAATTCGAAACAGATGCGCCAGCGGTCGTTCACCGTCATCGCCCATTGTCCCCGTCGATCACCCCTGATCTTGTGCAGGCCCACACTCTTCAACGGGCTGAGATCGCCGAGCGATTTGGCAACATTCAAGGCCAGTAACAGATCCACCGCGGTCTCGAAATCGAGCCCACGGAACTGGTTCGGCCGCTCGCCGTCCCAGACCTTGCGGGCTGCGGAATTCCGCCACGATCTGATCATGGCAGGAACATACTACGGGAAACGGTGAAACTCAACGCGGTAAATCCCGAGCGGCCGCATGAGCCCTAAAAATCTGCCCGACGGGCAAATCAGTTCGCCGCTCNNCGCGAGGCTGTGTCAAGCTCCTTTTGCAAAAAGATTCTGATTTTCAGAAATCGCAAATCAGTGTAGAACTCGCGCCGTCCACCCCACCCGAGGGGCGATCGCGATCGTCACGAACGCGGGGCTGGATGCGATGGACGC
>PLTD01000030.1 GCA_003165335.1 Rhodospirillales bacterium
TGAGTTGGTACGATAACGAGTGGGGCTTTTCCTGCAGGATGAGCGACACCGCCGCCAAGATGGCGGCGCTGCTTTAGCATGAGCTCAGCGGGCCGCGGCAAATTCGGCCATGCCCGATAACGCCCGGCCCGCCTATTTCACGGTCCACAGCCTGATCCATCTGCGTGCGGCTATGAAAGCCGGAGCCGTAAGCGGTCGGCCCATCGTCGCTCTCAGCGCACCAGGTGCGTCCGCCTTTGCCGGGGCAGGTTGGTTCGCCGCATTGGCCGAAGAGGGCGCGGCCGAATATCCCGAAGTCGCACTGACCGCAATTCTGGACTGCCGCGATCGCAGCGGCGACGTTCTGGCGGCGCTGAAAATCGGGCTGAGCCATGTGATTTTTACCGGCTCGACGAGCGCAGCCAAAAGGCTGGCCGAAGTCGCAGCTCAGACCGGCGCATCCGTTCTGACGACCCGGCCGGAGGCGTTTGACCTGCTGGATGCCCAGGACCCCGGCTACCGGGCCCAAATCTGGTGCGAAACCGCACAATAATTCGCTCTCCACGTCCGGCAATGTTTGCCAGCAGTGACGAATTTCGGCTATTCACAAGTCACATAACTTAAGCGGGATAGACAATCATGAAAATGACGCCGCGCGTCCGAAAAATTCTTTCCTATTACGAAAGCGACAATCCCGGCACGAAGGCCAACCTGGCCCGCATGTTGATGCAAGGACGTCTCGCCGGCACCGGGAAACTCGTGATCCTGCCAGTCGACCAGGGCTTCGAACATGGTCCGGCACGCAGCTTTGCTCCCAATCCGCCGGCCTATGATCCGCATTACCATTTCCAGTTGGCTATCGACGCAGGCCTGTCTGCCTATGCCGCGCCGCTCGGCCCCTTGGAGGCTGGCGCCGATACATTTGCAGGGCAAATCCCCCTGATCCTGAAAATGAACAGCGCCAACAGCCTGTCGCGTCTGAAGGCCGATGCCGATCAGGCCGTCACCGCCAGCGTTTCAGACGCGCTGAAACTCGGCTGCGGAGCCATCGGCTTCACCATCTATCCCGGCTCAGATGCCGCTTACGACCAGTTCGAAGAAATCCGAGAATTGGCGGAAGAAGCCAAGTCGGTCGGTCTCGCGGTCGTAATCTGGTCCTACCCGCGCGGCGGCGACCTATCGAAGCCAGCCGAGACCGCGGTGGATATCTGCGCCTATGCCGCCCATATCGCCGCTCTGCTCGGCGCCCATATCATCAAGGTAAAACCGCCGACCAACGTGATCGGGCTGGAAGTGGCGCGCAAGACCTATGAGACGCAGAACATCCCGATCGCCACGATGGCCGAACGGGTTCGGCATGTCGTGCAGTGCTGCTTCAACGGCCGCAGGATCGTCGTGTTCTCGGGTGGTGAGCCGAAAGACCTGCCTGCGTTGTATGACGAAATCCGGCAGATCCGCGACGGTGGGGCCAACGGCTCGATCATCGGACGCAACACTTTCCAGCGTCCGCGCGAAGAAGCCCTGGCTCTGTTGGACGAGATCATCAACATCTATCTCGGCAAATCGTAAGGCCGCCGTTTGATGGCGCGTCCGGCGCCACCTTGCCGCTTCTACTTGTTGACGCCTCCCGCGATCGAACTCCCCGCCTTTGCCGACAGGCTGGCGGCGGCGCTCGACGCGGGCGATGTCGCGGCCGTCCAATTGCGCCTCAAACCCGCGAGCGACGACGTCATTGTCCGTGCGGCCGAAAGCTTGAGGCCGATTGTCCAGAATCGCGGCGTCGCGTTCATTTTGAACGACCGCCCCGACTTAGCGGCCAAGACCGGCTGCGACGGTGTGCATATCGGGGTCGAAGATGCACCTCTATCCGAGGCGAGACGGCTACTCGGCCCGGACGCCATCATCGGTGTCACCTGCAAGACCAGCCGGCACCGCGCCATGGAAGCCGCAGAACAGGGCGCGAGTTATGTCGCTTTCGGCGCATTCTTCGATTCCGTGACCCGCGGCGTAGTCGCCGAGGCGGACAAGGAAATCCTGCAATGGTGGAGCGAGTTGATGGAGGTGCCATCGGTCGCGATCGGCGGGATCACCCCTGAGAATTGCGGGCCGCTGGTCAAGGCCGGCGCCGACTTCATTTGCGCCTCGGCCTCGGTCTGGCAGCACGCCGACGGCCCGGGTGCCGGGATCGCAGCTTTCAACCGCGCGATAGACTTGGCGGCAGCGGAACGTTAACGGATTAGGGCGCCGCGATGCCTTTCAGCACAATCGTCGCGATGCGCTCGGAGCAGCTCTTTATTCGCGCGTCCGCAATCGGCGTGTCTGTGTAGACCGACCGGCCGATCTCGGCGAAAATCAGATCGAGCGCCAGTTCGGCGATCTCGAGCGTGTCTACATCGCGAATCTCACCGGCCAGCTTGCGGGCGTCGAGATAGGTGGACAGCGGCCGCGAATAACGGTCGCGCGTTCCCTCGACCAGAAGCGGCACCAGATCCGGAAAGCGGTGCCCCTCGCGCATCGCCAGCTTGCTGACGATCGTGGCTTGCGGGCTGGCTGCATCAGCGAAGATCGCATAGATGCGGCGCGGCAGCCCGTCGCCGATCGGATCGTGATCGTCCGAGGGAAGTTGAAGAAATACCGCCTTATCCTTCAGCCGCTGAATGACCGCAGTGAACAGACTCTCCTTGTCGGTGAAGCGCGTATAGACCGCCTGTTTGCCCATATTGGCGGCCTGTGCGATCGCCTCGATTGTTGCGCCGCTGAAGCCATGTTCGACAAAAAAATCCGTCGCGACACCGATCAGCGTCTCGCTCTTGCGATTGGCGTCGAGCTGCGTCGGACGTCCGGTACGCCGACCGGATTCCACCTTCTTTGCCGCGTTAGCATGACCTTCAGCCACTCATCCAACCTCGTCGATCCGCCGCAAGACATAGATAAACCACGCAATGCCACAGGATTCCAAATTGACAATCATACGTCTCAATATGACTAATGCCCCGGCGCACGGGATGCAAAACAAACCGGGCCGTGCGCGAGTTTGGGGAGAAGGCGATGAGCGGAACTTTGATTCGCGGCGGCACAGTCATCGATGGAACTGGCGCACCTGGTTTTGCGGCGGATGTCCGCATCGAAAACGGCCTGATCGCTGAGGTCGGGGCCAATCTCAAGTCTCATGGCGAGAGCGAAATCGACGCGCGCGGTGCGTTCGTTACGCCCGGTTTCATCGATTCCCACACCCATTTGGACGGTGCGATGTTCTGGGCGCCGGACCTCGACCCGATCCCAGGATACGGCACGACCACCGCGGTTATGGGCAATTGCGGAATCACAATGGCTCCTGTCCCGCCGAAGCTCGGCAAGGAAGTGATCGAGCTGTTTTGTTATCTGGAAGACCTGCCCGTCTCGGCATTCGAAGAACATGTGCCCTGGGGCTGGGGAATGTCTTTTGCGGAATACCGCCGCAAAGCGGGCGCCTGCCCGACATCGATCAATTTGGAAGGCTATGTCGGTCACGTCAATTTGCGCGCCGCAGTCATGGGCGAAAGCGCCTGGGACCGCGTCGCCACAGCCGACGAATGTCGGCAGATGGCTGACCTGCTGGATGAGGCGATGCGCAACGGTGCGCTGGGCTTGTCGACCAACCTGATGGACAACGATCAGCATCATCGACCGATTCCCAGCCGGGTTGCGGACGATGCCGAATTCGAAGCCCTGTTCGATGTCATGGCGCGCTATCCGGAGGCCGTCGCTCAGATCGAAGCGCGCTTTGCCGAACCCGCGCATTTCGCCAACGATATGGAGCGGATGGCCCGGCTAGCAGGGCCGCGCGGCGTGCGGGCGGTGTGGCTGACCATGCCGACAAGCACGCGCAGCGCCGAATTCGTCGCCGAAGGTTTGGCTCTGCATAAGCGGCTGCGCACCGGGGGCGCCGATTTCTGGGCAACTTTTGCCCCCAAGCCCATATCGATTTTCCTGAATTTCGACCATTCGCTGATGTTCGAATGGATGCCGGCGTGGCACGACATGATGTACTCGCCCAAGGATCAGCGCGAGGCGATCTTGGCCGACCCGCAATGGCGGGCGAAAGCCCGGCACGACATGGACCATCATCGCGGCCCTCCGGGATATCCGTTCGAGCGGCCCGACGTTGTCAACCTGTCCTATTCGGAAAATGGCGTCGGCCCGGTCGGCATCTCGCTCGGCCAATATGCTCGGGATGTCGGACTGCACCCGTCCGACGCCATGGCCAATTGGCTGCAGATCAATGGGCTGGGTTCGATCATGAGCATGATGGGCGATTCGGTCGACGAACCGACGATCGGCAAATTGATTCGCGATCCGCACACGCTGAGCTGTCCCAACGACACGGGCGCGCATCTGCAACTGTTCGAAGGCGGCGGCCAGATTCTCTACCTGCTGACCCATTATGTCCGCGACACGGGTCAGCTTTCGATCGAAGAAGCGGTGCATTCGATTACCGGCAAGCAGACCGACTGTTTCGGCCTGCACGACCGGGGTGTCATAGCCGTCGGCAAAACTGCAGACATTAATGTCTTCGCGCTGAACGAGATCGAAATGCACGCCGAAGAAAAAGCGTTCGACGTCCCCGGCGGGTCGTGGCGGTTTGTCCGCAAGCCGGCGGGTTTCCGGACGACCCTGGTTAAGGGGACGCCGATTTTCTTGAACGGCAAAGCCACCGGAGAGCGTCCGGGGCGCTCATTCACCAGCCGACCGGCCTCGCACTGAATTTCTAACGAATAATCAACAGGGGAATATTATGCGCAAAGTCATATTAATGGCGGCTGCTACCATATGTGTCGCCGGCCTGGCCCACGCACAAGATGGGGTAGGCGTCGGCAAGTACCGCTGGAACGCCAAAGAATCGCACTATTCCACCGGCGCCTATACGACAGAGCAGACGATGGAAATCACCAAAAACGATAAGGCCGGTATCGCCGTGTCGCAGGTAGTCACCCCGCTGGATGGCAAGACCTTCAGCTGGAACATCGATGCGCCCTACGACAATAAAATGCGCCACGCATCGCAATGGATGTCGTTTGCTTTCAGCCGAATCTCCGCCAACCAGTTTCACGATCGTTATATCATGAGCGACAGCGGCATCCGGGGCGCCGAGACTTACACGATCACACCGAACAAACTCACGATCAGAGGTGCTGCCGTAATCAAAGGCAAAAAGCAGCCCTATGTCGAAATCTGGGACCGCGTGCAGTAAGGAACAACCCATGCATGAGACCGACGCCAATCGCTTCCCCTATGCTGACTTCCCGACCGGCTGGTTCGCCATTGCTGCCTCGCATGAGATCGGCGCGGGAGAGGTGAAGCCGCTGCATAATTTCGGCGTCGATCTTGTGCTTTACCGGACCGAATCCGGCCAGGCGGTGGTCACCGACCCTTATTGCCCCCATCTGGGTGCGCATCTGGGATACGGCGGAAAGGTGGAAGGGGACTCCATCCGCTGTCCTTTCCATCATTGGAAATTCGACACGACCGGTCGCTGCACCAGCGTTCCCTTCGCACCAGCCCCGGCCAAGGCGCGCCTCAGGATTTGGCCGACCGCTGAACACAACGACATGATTCTGGTCTGGTACGACGCGCAAGGACGGGCGCCGTTGTGGGAAATGCCGGATTTCGAACAGACTCTGGCGCCCGAGTTGCAGGGGTTCGCCACCTATAACGACATCAAAACATATCCGCAGGAAATCCTGGAGAACGGGGCCGATTGGCTTCACTTCAACACGATCCACACGACCCGGCAGCTCGAAGGCGGAATCGATCCCAAGAGTCACGGCGATCATACTCTCGTGTTCTGGTTCCAAACCAAGGGCATGGACAACGACAGCGCGATGGATCATTTTCGCGGCGAAGTCGCCTATTACGGCCCCGGCTATGCCCGCAACCTGAGTTGGGGAAAGCCCTTCCCGAACATGACGGTGGAAAATTCGGTCTATGCGACGCCGGTCGACCGCGGAACCCTTCAAATCCGCTCTATGCACCGGATCGTACCCAGTGCCGACAACCAGGTTCCGCTGGACGGGTTGAAGCAGATTTTCGCCGGTCTGGGTCCTGAGATCACCCGACAGCTGGAACAGGACGTGGTGATCTGGGAGAAGAAGGCTTATTTCGCCCAGCCGATGCTGGCCGCATCGGACGGTCCGATCCTGAAATACCGGAAATGGTATCAGCAGTTTTATCCCAACGGCCCGGCCCAATCGGCGGCCATCGGCAAGGTGGCCTAGCTACGGCATCTTGCGGATGAAGTTTTCGGCGTACTGCTCCATCACTTGCTTCTTTTGGTCGATCGTCGATTTCGGGCCCAACGCGAACATCGGCGGATAGGCCAATATTCCGTCGGCTCCTGCGTCTTGCGCCCGCTTGAAATCGTCGAGATTGGGCGGCGTGGTCAGCGTCACGATCGATTCGAACGGCAGGTGATCGCGCCCGGCTTCACGCCGCATGCGATGAACCTCGGCCAATATCCCGGGCACTTCGTCAGGCGTATTGCCGGCATTGAGCCACCCGTCACACAGCGTCGCCGCCCGGCGTAGCGCCGGCTTGCTTCCGCCGCCGGCAAAGATCGGGATCAAGCGCTTGGGTGAAGGCTCCATATTCAACGGCGGGATATCGAAGAATTCGCCGTGATGTTCGACGGGCCCGCCCATCCATAATTTACGCATCAGGACGATCATCTCGTCCAAGCGCTTTCCCCGCGTCTTGAAGTCGACGCCCGAAAGGTCGAACTCGTCCTTCATCCAGCCGGCGGCGACGCCGAGGACGAAGCGGTGATTGCCCAGTATCGCCACCGTCCCCGCAGCCTTGGCGACCATCAGCGGGTTGCGCGCCGCCAGGACGAAGATGTCGGTGACATAGCGCAGCTTGGTGGTCACCGCTGCGATGGCGGCTGCCGAGGCGAAATTGTCAGGATAGTTCCAATCCGAATTCATCGGCGGCTTGCCGTCCGGTGAATAGGGATAAGGGGTCAGCAGCGGTTCGGGAAAGGCCACATGGTCGCCGTCCAGCACTCCCTCGAATCCGACCTCCTCGGCGAATTTCGCCATCTCGATCAATTGGTCGGTCTCGATCCAGCTGACATTTTGCCAAAATTTCATTATTCCCCCCGCGACTTGATTCCCGGCGTCAGTTTAACCTGCAACCGGCGCCCACAGCACGTCTTCAATATGGTCTGCCCCGGCCAATAGCATGACCAGCCGGTCGAAGCCGAGAGCCATTCCTGCGGTGTCCGGTATACCGTGCTCCAAGGCCGCGAGAAATTCCTCATCTATCGGATATCGCGCGCCGTAGAGCTTTTCTTTCAGGTCCATGTCGACGGTAAAGCGTCGGCGCTGTTCGTCCGCGTCGGTCAATTCGCCGAAGCCGTTCGCGATTTCGACCCCGCAGATATAAAGCTCGACTCGTTCCGCAACCCGAGCGTCGGCGGCCTTTACCCGCGCAAGCGCCGCCATTTCGACGGGATAATCTAGGAGAAAAGTCGGCCGGCCCGATCCCAATCTGGGCTCGATCCGTTCGGCGAGAATGCGCAGCACCAAATCGTCCCAGCGGTCACCCTCGCCCACCCTGACTCCGATGCGCCGAGCTTCACCCACAAGCGCCGCAATATCTCCGACGGTCGCCAGGAGATCGATCCCACCGGCATAATGCGCGAAGGCGTCCTGAACCGTCAGTTGTTCGGGTTCCGCGGTCAGGTTGCAGGCGATGCCGCGCCAGGCGACATTCGACTTGCCCGCAACGGCGGCCAGGGTTCGCATCAGCGCGACCGTATCGGCGATCACGCCGCCATACTCCCCGTTCCGATACCATTCCAGCATCGTGAATTCCGGATGGTGGGTCGAGGCCCACTCACCGTTGCGAAAGACATGGGCCAGTTGGAAAATCCGCTGCAGGCCCGCGGCCAGCAGCTTTTTCATCGCAAACTCAGGCGAGGTATGAAGATAGAGCGGGCGCGACGATTGCTGGTCTGCGGCCACAAGTTCCGTCGCAAAGGCCATCAGATGCGGCTCAAGACCCGGGCTCACCTGCAAGGCCGGAGTCTCGACCTCAAGAAAATCCCGCTCGGTGAAAAAGGCGCGCGTTGCCGCAGTCAGCCGTCCGCGCAGTTCCAGAATCGGCCGGCGGCGGGCAAAGATGTCGGGCCGCCACCAGGGTTCGACTGCGGAAGGCATCAGTACAAAATGTCAAAAAAAATTGAGTTTTGGGTCGCGTCCAAATCCGCGCTCATCCCGAACGAAAGTAACACTGTTTATGGCTCCAGATTTGTTTTGGTCAGAGTGAGCTGGAAAATGCCCTATTTCGTCGACTGACCGGGTCCGGCGCTCGGCACGGGCACGGGCACGGGTACTCCAGCTTCCTTTAGCATTGCGCTCAACCTGGGGTCGCCTGACATATGCTTTCCGAAGCTCTTCATTCCCTCAGTGACTGCAGGGTCGGTCATCAATCCGCGGGCAGCAACTTGGCCAAGCGTCTGGAAGCTTTGCCCGAATGCGATTGGACCCTCGTTTTTCAACGCGCTGATCGCCTCGTTCCTACAATTATCTGCGACCAATCGAACAAATAGGGACGCACCTTGCACTTCAAGGGAATCTCGCTGTTCCGGCGCAATTGAGCTGAGCGGCTTTACCGCCGGATTAAGGGATAATTCAGCAAACATCCATTGAACGAGCAACTGCTGATCGGCGGTACTCGATGACTTCACCACGCATCGGGTCAAGTCGTCCGTGTACAGGCCAGCGAATGCCGGCTGAGTGAGGAGAAGCATCACCGAACAGGTTGCAATCGGAACAATCCTTGCCATGATACGTCTCCGGTTTCTCGCTAAATTAATCGTCGCAAATATCGCAGCTAGGTTATTCAATAGCCAGGAGCCATGGCGCACCTGACGAAAGCCTGAATACCGCTGGCCGCTCTCATAGCGTAATTAGATTAATCGTCGATTGGCGTTGGGAAGCGTGATCAATAGCTTTGCATCATCAGCGGCGCCAAGGTTCATTCAGCCGATGATCACAGCCACTTTGGGGGCGATCATCAAAATTCGAATGACCGGATAGGCAAAAACAACGGCAACCAGCACCAGCAAGCCGCGATAGATCCAGCCTGAACCGACCAGCGACTGGAGGGACTTCGCGCGATGAATGGCGAGCGGCAGGCCAACCGCCAAAATGACACCAAACACGACGAGCTCGAACAGGTAAAAATCCCAAACTGCCTTGCGTCCAAAATAGGCCCGTAAAAGCGGCGGAAGGGTAGTCGGGACCAGGATGAGCGTGAAGACGAGTGCGGCGAGACGTAGAGAAAACCGATTCGCCGATCCGATCGGTTGAGCTTGCCAATTTTTACTTTTCAAGACCGCCTCCTGTGGCGCTGACAGGTGTCTATTCTATACCTCTTTCCCTGCGCGCCAACAGCGTTTGCCGAATCAAGATTCCCGAGCCAGCGCACCCACCAAGTGCCGACGCACCACCGGGTTTCCGCAGATCGTCATATGCGGGCCGCCAACTTCGATATTGGTGCAATCCGGATCGTCGGACAGACAGCTTTCCCAGGCCACGACGCCGTCGTCACGCGTGAAAAACGCGGTCGAAGGCACGGGGAGCGGCTGCGCCAACCGTTCCCAGTTGAGTTCATCGGTGTAGAGCGGGCCACACATCCGCACGAGCGGTTCGAAGGTGCTGGCGGTCGGCAGACGAAAGGGACTGGCCAGCGTCGCGACATGCCGAATCCTGTCGGCGCAGTCATAGGCGAGGTCGCGGGCGAGAAGCCCGCCCAGGCTGACGCCGACGACAGCGATTGGGCCGCCGTTCATGTCCGACAGATCGCGCACTCGCTCACGCAGGTGGCTGAGCGCGCGGGGCGTGGGCCCGACATTTAACCCATGGCCCCAGCCATATGACCGGAAGTCCTGGGCATCGAGGAATTGCCTGAGCGGCAATGTGATCAGGTCGCTCGTCAGAAATCCCGGCAGCACTAGGACAATTTCGCCGTGGCCGCTTGAGGACCTTGCAATCGAATGCGGCTGGGTGCGATCGGCGATCAGCGCTCCGAATTCGTACAGCAACTGGCCATAGGCAGGTCGGCGCACCGCGCCGGTTCGATCGAATATGCTGGAAAGGTCTGCCATGAATGCTGAAATTACCTGATGTGGACGCCCACGCCGGCTGTCTTGTTCAAATGCGCCGAGTATCAACCCGCGAAGAGCGGATTCCGGCATCGGTTGCGGGCGGGTATGTGAACTGCTAGTGCTCTTGCCCCACGGATGGGACATCCGATGGAATTGAACCTGACAGCGGCACGGCCGACCTTCATTCTACAAGATGGCGGTCAATAAGATGCCCGGTCAATAAGATGAGAGCGAAACGATGAAAGTAGCGGCGATCACGGTCCGCTCCGGCAATGTGCTGGAAGAGGGCGGTAAACTTTGGGTCGTGCTGAAAAGCGAAATTTTCAACCCGGGCAAAGGCGCTTCGGTCGTCCAGGTGGAAATGCGCGATCTGCGGGCCGGCAATAAAACCAACGTGCGATATCGCACGCAGGAAAACGTCGAACGGGTGAACCTGGACGAATCCGAATATTCATTCCTGTATGCCGAGGGCGACAGCTTCACCTTCATGAATCAGGAAACTTTCGAACAGATCACCATTCCGCGCGAAATTATCGGCTTTCCCGCCGCCTTCCTGCAGGACGGGATGATGTGTTCGATCAAGACCTACGAGGGACAGCCGCTGGCGGTTTCGATTCCCGACACGGTGATCCTTGAAATCACCGAGGCGGATGCCGTGGTGAAGGGGCAGACGGCATCGTCGTCCTATAAGCCGGCCTTGCTGTCGAACGGCGTGAAGACGTCGGTTCCGCCCTTTATCGGCTCTGGCACCCGGATCGTCGTAAAGACCGAAGACGGCTCTTACGTCGAACGCGCGAAGGATTAGGTCTTTTGGCAGGTTCGCGCTCAGCACTCATCAATGTCATGGTCCGGGCAGCCGAAAAGGCGGCGCGGACGCTGGTCCGCGACTTCGGTGAGGTCGAACAGCTGCAGGTCTCGAAGAAGGGACCGGCAGATTTCGTCAGCTCCGCGGATTTGGCGGCGGAGAAAGCTATCCGGACCGAACTGGCAAAGGCGCGTCCCGATTTCGGCTGGCTGATGGAAGAAAGCGGCAAGGGCGGGGCAGCAAACGCCAGAAGTCGCTGGATCGTTGACCCGCTGGACGGCACAACCAATTTTCTGCATGGCGTCCCCCACTGGTCGATTTCGATTGCGGCTGAAACCGACGGCGCCATCGTGGCCGGGATCGTCTACGACCCGATCAAGAACGAACTGTTCTGGGCGGAACGCGGCCAGGGCGCATTTGTGAATTCCAAGCGGCTGAGAGTTTCAGGACGCCGCTCGCTCGACGTCGCGCTGATCGCAACGGGCATGCCCTATAAGGGCCGTACATCCGGTCCGCACTACTTGGCCGAACTGGATTTGGTCATGGCGGAAGTCGCCGGCGTGCGCCGATTCGGCTCTGCCGCGCTCGATCTCGCCTATGTGGCTGCCGGTCGGTATGACGCATTCTGGGAATACGGTCTGTCGCCTTGGGATTCGGCCGCTGGTGTGCTTCTGGTCACAGAAGCGGGCGGTTTCGTGAGCGAGGTCGGCGGCGGAAATAATCCGATCTACGGTTCGTCTATTTTGGCGGCCAACGGCGACTTGGGCCGCCCGTTGCGCGAGATTCTGCGCAAAGCTTCGGGCAAAGGTCCGGGCGCATCGACCGCCCCGAAGGCGGTAAGCGGATAACGGTGGCAGGTTTCAAGCGAACGCTCCTTGCCGCGGCCCTCGTGATCGCTGCCGCAAGCGGTCACCTTGCCCTGGCTCAGGTTCCCGGTGCGCCGGTTCCGATTCCGACGCCGCCAATTCCAGACCCGCCGAGGCTGGGCGCACAGCCCAGGATCAGCCTTCCCAGGATCAATCCTCCCGGTAAACCGGACATAGAAATTCCCGACGCCGCGAATCTCGACCGAGTCGCCATACCGCCCGAGGCGGCGATCACGCCTCCGGATAAGGCCGATATGACACCGATGCCGATATCGGGAAGATTGACCCCAGCCCCGCCGATGGTCAGTCCCGGTGCCTCGGAATCGCAGATCGAGGAAGTCGCCTTTATCGTCGATCCGGGAAGCAGCCAGATCCCCGCTTCCGCCCAAACCAAGTTGCGCGACGTCGCCGCAGCCCTGGCGCAAAACCAAGCGGCAAGACTCGAAATCAGAGTCTTTTCCCCGAGTAAATCGCACAGCCAAAGCAATGCGCGGCGTCTGTCGCTCTCGCGATTCCTCGCGATCCGCGATTTTCTGACCAATCAAGGCGTCTCAGAGGCAAGAATCGACGGAAGGCCGCTGGTTTCCGAGCCTAACGAGTTGAATGCAGACCGGATCGAACTCTATATTGAGCGCTGACGCGCACTAAACGTCAGCAGATCGGGGACATCCAATGCGGCTCTCCCGTTACCTTACGTCGATGATGGTCTTTCTGCTGGCGGTTGCCGTTGCCGCCGTGCTGCTCATCACCAGGCTGAAAAGCGCCTTTCTGGCCAACCCGCTGCTGAATGCCGGGCTGATCGCGGTCTGGCTTGTCGGCATTGCCTATATCGTCGTCCAGACCATGAAGCTTGGACCGGAAATCAAATGGGTGCGCGAAGTACAGCGCAGCCGCCAGGCGGTCAACGATCTGGAGCCGACGCCGCTCATGGGTTCATTGGCGCGGCTGATGGAAGCCCGCACCACGCCCCTGTCGCTTACCCCCACCGCCCTGCGTGCCGTCCTGGACGGCATCGCAGTCAGACTCGACGAAAGCCGGGAGGTAGCACGTTATTTCATCGGGTTGATGATCTTCCTGGGTTTGCTCGGCACATTCTGGGGCCTGCTCAAGACTGTCGGCTCGGTCGGCGCCGTCGTCAACAGCCTGTCGGTCACCGCCGACCCGACCGAACTCTTCACCAACCTGAAGGCCGGCCTGGAGGGACCGCTGGCCGGCATGGCGACAGCCTTCGGCTCATCGCTGCTCGGCTTGGCCGGGTCGCTGGTGCTTGGGTTCCTGGACCTGCAGATGGGCCAAGCCCAGAACGGGTTCTTCGTCGATCTGGAGAACTGGCTGTTCGCGTCGTCACGCGGCGACTACGTGCTGGGCGAGGAGACTTCCGCGTTGCCGGTCATTCAGGCCCTGGTGGAACGCACGGCCGGCAGCATCGACAGCCTTCAGCATATTATGATCAACGCCGAAGACGGCTGGCGCCAAAGCGCGCGCGCCATGGAAGTTTTGGGCGAACGGATCGAGTCGCTAGTTGCCGCCGAAGATAATCGCCAGAGGGTCGCTCACGCCATTCTCACACAGCGGAGCGATACCGATGCGGCGCTGATCGGGTTGCTGAACCGATTCGATCATGCGCTCGCCATAGGCGAATTGGGCGGCGGTCAGGCGCTTCGCGATCAACTGAGCGCCATCGAAGCGGCACTGCACCGGGTAGCCGACGAACAATCACAAACTCGCGCACAGGCTCTGGAGGATGCGCGCAGCGAAATCCGAAGACTTGCCCGTACGATCGGGATTATCGCCGACGACAAAGCCGGCGCCTGATCATGGCGCTGTCGCGACGGGGCCATCGCAGCGAACTCAATGTCTGGCCCGGATGGGTGGACGGTCTATCGTCGCTGATCATCGTCGTCATTTTCGTTTTAATGGTGTTCGTGATCGCGCAGGCCTTTCTGCAGCAACAGTTGGCGGGTCGTGACCGCTCGCTCGTCGAACTCAACCGGCGGGTCGCCGAACTCAACCAAATGCTGGGTAAGGAACGCGATGCCGCTACCGCGCAGCGGGCGAAGATCGACAGCATCACAGCCTTGCTGAACAGCGTCACCGCCGAGCGTGACGCCGCCAGCCAATCCGCCAACGCCTCCGCCGGCCAAGTCCAGGCCCTGTCGCAGCAGATCGCCGATCTGACGGCCGAACTGCAAAAACTGAATGATGCGTTGGGACAGGCCAACGCTAAAGCCGTGGAACAGACCACGACGATTTCCGAGCTGACTCAAAAGCTGAATCTGGCGCTGGCCGCCAAGGTCGGAGAACTGGCCCGATACCGTTCCGAATTCTTCGGACGGCTGCGCGAGGTACTGGGCAACCGGACCGACATCCGCATCGTCGGCGACCGGTTCGTCTTCCAGTCCGAAGTGCTGTTTCCGACAGGCTCCGCTACGTTGGAGGACAGCGGCAAGGAGCAGTTGGCGAAGTTGGCCAACACGCTAAACGACATCGCCAAGACCATTCCGCCCAACGTCAACTGGGTTTTGCGTGTCGACGGCCATACCGACAAACGCCCCATCCACACGGCAGAGTTTCCCAGCAACTGGGAGCTTTCGACTAAGCGAGCGACTGCGGTTCTGGAGTATCTGATCGAGCAGGGCGTCCCGGCCAGCCGATTAGCGGCGGCAGGATTTGCCGAATACCAACCAGTCGATCCCGGCACTGACGATGAGGCGCTGGCTCATAACCGCCGCATCGAACTGAAGTTCGATCAGCGGTGATCCCAATGGCGACGCGGCTTCGGCTATTCGGCCGCCGCTTCGTCCCGCACGTCGAATTGAAGGGCAGCGAGCCGCGCATATAGGCCGCCATTGCGCACCAGTTCGGCATGGGTGCCGCTGGCGACTATGCGCCCCTCATCCATCACCACAATGCGGTGGGCGCTCTGCACCGTCGCCAGGCGATGCGCGATGACCAGGGTCGTGCGTCCCCGCATCAAGGGCCGCAGCGCATCCTGGACAGCCCGCTCGCTCTCGGCATCCAGCGCTGAAGTTGCTTCGTCCAGCAACAGGATAGAGGGGTTGCGCAAAATGGCGCGTGCGATCGCGATCCGCTGGCGCTGGCC
>PLTD01000051.1 GCA_003165335.1 Rhodospirillales bacterium
GGGAAGATGTTAAGAGAGTCCTCAATCTTATGTCAGACGGGCCGGACGGCTGGAAACGGATCGTCAGGCAGCCGCACCGTGCGGCGATAGGCGCCTGCCTCGGCCATGTGGAGGTGTAGCAGGGCCGTGCCGATCCCGGCGGCACCGATCATATAGCCGGTCTCGGCAGTGACGTCCCAGGGCTTTACCCGCGTATAGGCCTGGTACCAGCGATAGCCCTTGCCGTCCAAGTCGGACTCGCGGCTGACCATCTGGTCGGCGACCTGCCGGGCGAAGGCGAGATAATCCTTACGACCCGTAGCCGCCCACAGGCCGATGAAGAGATCGATCACGCCTGCCGAGCCGCAGCATTGGCAGACCACGTTCCAGAATCCAGGCGTCTGCTTTTCGGGAATGCCGCTTACCATCACGCCGCGCGCCAGCATCTCGGTCCATCGCAGGTGGAGCGGGTCCTTGGTCGCCAGATAGAGCTGGTAGAAGGAACGGGCGGTGCCGGCGGGACCATTGCAATAGCCCAGATAGAACATGTCCTTCAGATCGGGTTCGCGATAATGGATCAGCGCGGCTTCGCCCTTCACCGTCGCGATGCGCCGCAGATGGAGAGCGCCTGTCTCGGCTGCAGCCGTAAAACGCTTCTCGCCGGTTGCCGCACCCAGGCGGGCCAATGCAAAGGTGACGCCCGAGGTGCCGAGCTGAAAACCCGGCCAGTAGGTTTCCTCCGGCTCCTCCAGAAAGGCAGGCGGCATACCTTCCCAACGCACGCCGCCGCGCGGGTCCGCGATGCCCTGCTCGACGACTCGGTCACCGGCGCGGATAGCGGCGGCACGGAGCGCTTCAGCTTTGTCACCCAGCAGGTCGGCCAAGGACAGTAGCGCTAGAACCACGCCGGCGTTGCCGGTGAGGCCCGGCCAGCCCATCCAGCCGGTTCCCGCCCCCATCGGCTTGGCCGCCGCCAGAAGCATGTCTGCTGCCGACCAGGCGGCATTGCGATAGGGCGCGTCGCCGGTCGCCTTCGCCAATTCCGCCAGCGCATAGGCTGTCCCGGCCAGCCCGGTATAGAAGCTGTACTCCGCCCCCGCGAGCGCCGACGGCGCGGCTGATGACGCCGGCCGCTGGGAACGGATCAGATAATCCCCGCCGCGCCTGGCGTCGTCGAGATAGCTCTTGTCGCCGGTGACCTCAGCCAGTTCGATGAAGAACAGGATCGTTCCTGCCGCACCGCTATAAAATCCGTCGGGCGGCGACACAGTAGCCTTGATCTGTGGATGGTCGGGCTGAGGCAGCCAATTGCTGCCGCCATCGGCCTTAGTCTCGGCCGAACGAATCCAGCGTGCCGCCTCGCGAGCAGCAAAAAGATAATTTGGCCTGTTGTCGTCAAAAACCGGTGCGGGTCCGCCGCGTGACGCTTCCACTGCCCGCAACTCACCGGTGTGTCCCGCGCGCGACACCGCACCGACCACTCCAGCCAGAGCCGCGCCGCGCAAAAACTGCCGGCGCTCAACCCGCGGCAGACCCGCTTGCTCGTTAAATCGCATGGAGCTGCATCCCTTGCAGTTCTTAACTCTCGCCCGTCTAACCTTCGCTCAGCGCTTTTGCACGCGAATTCCAACACAACCGACACGTGCGCCTCGTCGATTCAGACGCTCGGCCATCGACAAAGCCAGCCTACCCACTCTATTGATTTGACTGGCCGCGTGGCCTTGGACGGAGAGCAATGAAAAGCGTGGCGCCTGGGGATTCGATGACCGACAGCGATCATTTCGACGAACAGTTTCCGCTGTCGCCGATCGACGACCATATGATCCATCAGACGCCGGACCCGATCCGGGTCATGTGGTCCAGCGACCCGCGCACCTATGAGCGGCACTGGAACGTGTTCCACGACGATGCAGGCGAGCTGCTGGTCGTGACCGGCGGCAGCTTCTATCCCAGCCTGAATACCGCCGAGGCCTATGCGATCGTCGTCTATAAGGGGCAGCACCGATCCGTCCGTGCCTTCAGGCCGCTGGGCGCCGACCGGATGGACATGCATATCGGACCTATCAAGCCGACGATCGTCGAGGGCCTGCGCCAGTGGCGCTTCCTTCTCGAAGAGAATGAGTGGGGCATCGCCTTCGACCTGGATTGGCGGGACACGAAACGCCAGGTCTTCCACGGTTCGCATCTGCCGGCCGGCTCGGGCTATCCGACCGGTCGCAGAGAAGACGTCACCGTCGGTTTCGAGGGCTTCGGAACGCTCGAGGGCTGGGTCGAGATCGACGGCAAACATATAGCCGTCAGCCGCGACAGCTTCCACGGCACCCGCGACCGGCATTGGGGCATCGGCCGCAATGTCGGCGGCCCGAATTTCCAATTCGGCCAAAAATCGTCGCCGGGCTGGATCGGCGGCAACTGGATTTCCTTCAAGGATTTCGCCATCTGGGGCAATGTGGTGCTCTATAATTTCGGCGATGGCCGCAAAGGCATGGGCAAGGTCGTGAAGACCGAACGCCGGCTGAAATTCGACCCCGACACGCGGCAGTTCCGCGAAGGAATCATCGATTACACCTTCAAAAGCGGCGAGAAGAAAAAGGTCCATTTCCGCCGGCTGGGCGACCAGACCGCCTATATGAAATGCGGCATGTACGGCGGCACGCCCGAGCGCAACATCTATCACGGCCAGGACTTGGGGGAGCTGGTCGAGGGCGACAGCTACGACATCACCAACCCGGACGTACGCAAGGCGCTCTGCGGCCTCAACGAGCATCACTGCGCGATCACCTGCGATGGCGAGACCACGACCGGCATCCTTCAGCCGGTCGAGCCCGATGCCTATGAGGCCTGCGCCAAAGGGTTGCGGGGCTGGGCCTTCCTTGACTGAGCTTGCGCAGCGGCTCGCCGCCTTTCTGCAGCGCCAGCTTCCCCACGCGCCCGACATCAGGATCGACGGTCTGGCGCCGGTGTCGGGCGGTAATGCCCGCAAGGCCTGGAGCTTCGACCTCAATTTCAGCGTCGATGACGGCCACACCGATCTGCCCTGCATCATGTTGATGCAGGCACAGGCCGGTCAGCTGGAAAGTGACCTGACCGCCGAATTCAAAGTCATTGCCGCCCTCGAGAACACCGGCGTTCCTGCACCGCGGGCGCTATGGATCGACGAGGACGGCAGCAGCCTGGGCGCACCGACGATCGTCATGGAACGCGTGTTCGGCGTGACCGACATTCTCGCCTTGCGCGCACCCGAGCCCGCCGGCCGAAACCTCGCCGTCGCCCTGGATTTCGCCGACGCTGCCGCAAAGCTGCATAGAGTCGATTTGCATGGATTGGACTTCCTGGACACTCCGACGCCGCAATCCGCGGCAGCGGAGCAAATCGCCCTGTGGGAGACTCAGTTCCTGAAACACCGCATGGAACCGCATCCGGCCATCGCCTTTGCCTTCCAGTGGCTGAAGTCGCACCAGCCGGTGGCCGAGCGGATCAGTCTGGTCCACGGCGATTATCGCTTCGGCAATTTCCTGTTCGAGGGCGAGCGCATCACCGCCCTTCTGGACTGGGAGATGGCGCATCTGGGCGACCCGGTCGAGGATATCGCCTGGGCTTATCGCGCACTGTGGACGCCGGAAATGCACTTGCCGCTCGACGGGTTCGTCGCCCGCTACGAGGCAGCCGGGGGGCCGAATGTGCGGCTGGAAAATCTGCTGTTCTACCGCCTTTTCGGCGAGGTGAAGCACGCTGTCATCTCGCTGACCGCTGCGCGGTCCTTTGCCGACGGCCGCACGAACAACCTGCGTCTGGCCGACCGAATGACGCTCGCCCTGCCCTGCATCCGCCAGTTCTACAACTGGCTGCCCGCATGATCCGCCCGACCGACGAGGAACTGCTGGCCGGCATCGCCGAGGCACTGAATAATACCGTCCTTCCCGAACTCGCCCGCGGCACCGCGGCACGCAAGCAGCTTCAGGCCGCCGTCGAGGTGCTGCGCCGGATCGCATTTGCGCTGCCCGACGAGGCCTGCGTTCTGGCCGCGGATAATGAAGACATGGCGGAGGTGATCGGGCGGATAGAGGCGGCGCTGTCCTGCTACTCACCCCCACCTAACCTCCCCCATCAAGAGGGAAGGACTCGATCGGAAATGCTGCCCGTCAATAAAACCCTCCCCCTTCAAGGGTTGGGTGGGGGTGATGCCACCACCTCATCAGCCGATCGCAATGAGGCTTTGCAAGCCAAGCTGACAGAATTGCAGGCGAACATTCCCCCCGACCTTTCCGCCCAAATCACACCACTGCTGACCAACCTCTATAAACGCATGACCGACCGTGCCCTCGCCCTTATTCCACCGCCCGTCCTGCGCACGCCGAGGAAATCGTCGTGAGCGTCGATGGTTTGTCCGGCCTGATCGTTCTGGAGATCTCAGACACACTGGGTGCGGCCTTCGCCGGCTCGCTGCTGGCCGATTACAACGCCACCGTCATCGTCTGCGAACCGCCGGAAGGTTCGGCGCTCCGCCGATTGGGGCCTGCTGCTCTGGACAATATCCGCTGGGGAATATTGGCGCGTAACAAGCTATCGATCGCCGTGAACTGGCGCAGCCCCGAGAATGCGGCACTGGTCCATCGCCTGCTGACGCGCGCCGACATGCTCGTGGTCGATATCGCGCAGCCCGAACATGCCGGAAATCCTTGGTTCGCCGCGCTGGACACAATCCCGGAAGCGGAGAGGCCGCTTGTCGTCGAGGTTTTTCCAACCGGCGCGGACCGCCCGGACCTGTGGCCATACGGCGTGAGACCGGAATTCGCCGGGGCGGCCAGCGGCGTCATGGCGCTGACCGGGCTGACCGGCAAGACGCCGATCCAGGCGGAGGCACCGCTGACCGATTATCTGGCCGGGACATTGGCCGCGACCAAGGCCCTGATGGCGCTACGGCGCGCGCGTCTGTCAGGCGATCCGGCAGGTACGGTCGCGACCCCTCTGCACCAGGCGATTCAGCGGATGATCGAATGGCAGACACCGGTCGCCACCGCAAAGGGTCGTGCGGAAACGCGGATGGGCAACAACTTCCCGATGAATGCCGGGATCGCCAACATGCACCCGACCGGCGACGGCAAATATGTCGCCATTTCCGCGGTCACTCAGGCCACCGCCTTGCGGCTGATGAATATGGTGGGCGGGCCGGAACTCTGCGCCGATCCGCGCTTTGCCACGGCGGAGGCCCGCTCTGCCGGGCTCGATGATCTTTACGCCAGGATCGACGCCTGGACGGGCGCGCGCACCACCGAGGAAATCATCGAAACCGCCGCGGCGCAGGATGTGGTGCTGGGGCCGATCTACACCACCGACGATATTTTGGCCGATGAGCAGATCGCAGCCCGGCGCAACATCGTGACCGTCCCGGACACCGACGGCCGTCCCCTTGCGATGCCGAGCGTGACCCCGCAGCTGTCGAGCTCGACCCCCGCAATCACCCATTCCGGCCCCCGCATCGACCAACATAAAGCCGCCGTTTTGCGGCTCCTCGACAGCGCTTCACCCCGCACATTCGCGCGGGTACCGAAATCCGACAAACCACTGATCGTGATCGAACTGGGCGCGGTCATCGCCGGCCCCTTCGCCGGCAGCATGATGGCCGAACTGGGCGCAACGGTGATCAAGGTCGAAACCCCCGGCGCCGGCGATTCGCTGCGCAAAATGGGGCCGACCAAAAACGGTCTTCCGCTGTGGTTCGGAGCCAGCGCGCGCGAAAAGCGCTGCGTTTCGATCAATCTGAAACACCCCGAGGGTAAGGCGATGTTCAAGCGCCTGATAGCTGAGGCGGATGTGCTGATCGAGAACAACCGCCCCGGCGTACTCGACAGGCTGGGGCTGAACTGGGATGCGCTGAAAGCGGTAAATCCGCGTCTCGTAATGCTCAGCATCTCAGGATTTGGTCAGACCGGGCCGCAAACGGCGCGCCCGGGTTTCGGCAAAATCGCCGAAGGCGTCTCGGGTGTCGTGAACCTGACCGGGCAAGCAGATGAAGCGCCGCTCTTCGTCGGCTTTTCCCTCGCCGACGCCAGCGCCGGCCTGTTCGGCGTGTACGGGGTGGCCGCCGCGCTTTATCAGAGGGACATTCAGGGCGGCCAAGCAGAACGGATCGACGTCGCCCTCTACGAGCCGCTGATGCGGATGCTGGATTGCCAATTGGCGCTCCATGCCCAAACCGGCGCACCGCCCGCGCGCAGCGGCGGGAACGATCCCTACAGTTTCGGGATCGCGTGCCCGACGCGCCCCGTCTTCCCGGCGGCCGCAAGCAATTCCGGCGACTGGTATCTGCTGGCCATAACCGATGCCAAAAGCGCCCGGCGGCTCGAAAGCAGGATTGCCGCCGACGGCGCAACCGCGCTTGAGGATTGGGCGGCTCGTCTCGCCAACCCCGCCCTGGAATCCGCCCTTTCAGACCTTGGGCTCGACTTCATTCCAGTGTTCGACGGCCTGTCGATCGCCCGGTCGCCCTATTTCCAGGCGCGCGGCGACGTCGTCGAAACCGATCATCCGATTATCGGCGTCATCACCGCATCCGGGCGTCTGGACGGCGTGCGCCCCAACCCCGCTTATCGCCCCCCGGGCTTGGGTGAGGACAATGCCACCGTCTTTACGCAGTTTCTGGGGCTAGGCCCCGCCGATCTGCAAAAGCTGACACAAGACGGCGTGATCTAGCCGATCAGATGCATGACCAACTCGCGCTGGTGCGGGATGGCGCGATGTTCGTAGAGATAGATCGCCTGCCAAGTGCCCAGCACCAATCGCCCGTTTACCACCGGGATGGAAAGTGAGGATTGGGTCAGCGCTGCGCGGATATGGGCGGGCATATCATCCGGCCCCTCATCCCCGTGCCGATAATGATCGCCGTCCGGCGCCACCCGCCGAAAAAATGTCTCCAAGTCGCGCAATACATCCGGATCGGCATTTTCCTGGATCAGGAGAGACGCCGATGTATGGCGACAAAATAGCGTCAGCAATCCGCTCGCGATCGATTGACCGGCCACGAAGCCGACCACACGGCTTGTAATGTCGGTCAGGCCACGGCCCGGGGTAACGACCGTAAAGCTCTGGACCGCCTGAGCCATCAGCTCCCGCTCGGCTTGGGTGTGGCAGCTTCCCCCGATTGGGGCGAAGGCGGCGTAGCGTCCGCCGGGGCGGCCGGCTTCTTGTCGCCCGCCGTGTCGCTTGCTGACTGGGGCGACGGCGGCGGCGCGGCGATCTGTGCGGAGGCTGGTAGTTGGGCTGCCGCCGCCGGCAGCGCATCGGCGGGCTTTGCCGCACTTTCCGACGGCTTATCGGGTTTGGGCGCATCGGCATGAAGGGGTTGGACGACGACCGGAACCGTATAATCCGGTACGATACGCGCCTGGGCACCTTCGATGATCAGCACATGCGCCCCGACACCCAGCGGGGCCAGGTCCTTTTGGGTAACGGACAGCAGATCGCCGTTGGTCTTATCGCCGTTCGTTTTGCGAACGATATATTCGAAGCCGTTGGTGTCGCCCTCGGCATGGGTCACGGCATTGCCGACGAAACCGCCGGCCACCGAACCACCGAGCGCGCCCAGCGCACCGGCCGCGCCTTGACCGATCTGCGAGCCCGCGATCCCGCCCGCTGCGCCCCCTGCACCCGTGCCGAGTGTGGCGTCCGCACTGATCAGGACAGCGCGCACGCCGACGATGACACCCTGGTCGACCTTATTGGCCTGCTGGGCGGCATTGCTGGCATAGGTATCTGGGGAATAGGTCGGGTTGCAGCCCGCCAAGCCTGCGGCCATGGCCAAGACAGCCATACCCGTGAAAGCGCCTTTGTGGAAATCGCGGCACATGATGTTTCGCTCGATCATGGGAATTGTCGAATCGCCGTTACGCTGAAGCAAAAATGTGGCAGCTCTGTGAACTGGTAACGCGGATCGTGCATACAACCAAGCGCGCCAGGGCGTTAAGACGCACCCAGGGATATATCCATTGGCCGAGGGCATATGACACCCAATCGAGATGCCGACGAAATCATCCGCACTTTGTGCCTTAAACCCCATCCGGAAGGCGGATACTACGCGGAAACCTGGCGCGACTCTGCGGCTGCGGGACAGCGCGGATCGGGCACGGCTATCTATTATCTTCTGAAGGCAGGCGAGACCTCCGCCTGGCACCGCGTCGATGCCGCAGAGATATGGCACTGGTATGCCGGCGCTCCGCTGGCGCTATCGCTATCGGACGACGGACTCCAATCGCGTTCGGTCGCGCTGGGCCCCGATATAAAAGCCGGGCAACGGCCGCAGGCGATCGTGCCGCCGCATGCCTGGCAGATGGCGCGGTCCACCGGCGACTGGACCCTGGTCGGCTGCACCGTATCTCCGGCCTTTGAGTTCGCGGGCTTCGAGATGGCCCCGCCTGGCTGGGCGCCCAAACTTCAGCTTGGCGGATAGGCTGCGCGGGCATAATCTGCGCTCCCGAAGGCATGCGTCGCCAAGTCGATACGCCACAATCCAGAAAATGCCGCCTGCAGGTCCGCCTAGGGAAGATTGGAGGCCCAAATGATCGAACTCACCATTAATGGCCAACAGCATCAGGTGGAGCTGCCCCCGGATACGCCGCTGCTCTATGTGCTGCGCGACCATGTCGGGCTGACCGGAACGAAATTCGGATGCGGCGCCGCGCTATGCGGCGCCTGCACGGTTCATCTCGATGGAACCGCAGCGCGGTCTTGCGTGACCGCGATCAGCGATCTGGCCGGGGTCAAAATCACGACGATCGAAGGGTTGGACCCGCAAGGCCGCCATCCGATTCAGCTCGCCTGGATCAAGGAACAGGTGCCGGCCTGCGGCTACTGCCAATCGGGACAAATCATGCAGGCAGCATCTCTGCTGGCCCAATCGCCTCAGCCATCCGATCAAGACATCGTGAACGCGATGGACGGCAACCTCTGTCGCTGCATGCAATATATCCGCATCCACCGCGCCATCAAGACCGCTGCGGCTGACATGGCCAAAGGAGGATCGCACCATGCCTGATGGACATTCACCGATAGTCATCGGACGCCGCGGTTTCCTGATCGGCAGCCTCTCGGCAGGCATGCTGACCGTCAGCTACGGTGCCCTGCCGGCCTGGGGCGCAGAACCGGCGGCTGCTGGGCTCTATTCGCCCTCGCTTTGGTACGACATCGACGATCAGGGGGTCGTAACGGTGAATATCGCCAAGGCCGAGATGGGCCAGCATGTCGGCACGCCACTCGCACAGTCGGTCGCGGAAGAGCTGGAGGCGGATTGGAGCCAAATGCGCATCCGCCACGTCGACAGCGACCCCAAATGGGGCACCATGATCACCGGCGGCTCCTGGAGCGTGAACTGGACTTTCGATCTGCTGTCGCGCGCCGGCGCAGCCGGGCGGATCGCATTGGTGGCTGCGGCGGCAAAGACATTCGGCGTCGCGCCCGAAGCCTGTGTCGCATCCGCCGGCATGGTCACGTCAGGCGCCAAATCGGTCAGCTACGCGGAACTGATCAAGGCCGGCGGCATCGCCGCCGCCATGTCCGACGCAGATCTGAAGCAGATCAAGCTGAAGTCGCCCGCCGAGTACAAGATCGTCGGCAAAAGCGTTGCCGCGCTCGATATTCCGGCCAAGGTTGACGGCTCAGCCCATTACGGAATCGATTTTCAGACGCCGAACATGCTGTTCGCAAAGCTGGTGCGCCCCCCGGTGCGCAACGGCGCGACCGTCAAGACAGTCGACGATCAGGGCGCGCGGAAGATCCCCGGTTACGTCAAGACGCTGACTCTGGACGATCCGTCGAAGACTTTCAGCGGGTTGGTCGTGGTCCTCGCCGATAACTATTGGGCCGCCTCGCGCGCTTCGGATGCCGTCCAGGTCACATGGGACCTCGGCCCACACGCGAAAGTCGACGACGCGGCCCTGCTCGCAGCCGCGCGCCAAGCCGCGGCCAACCCCGACGCCGGGGCAAGCTGGGTACTGGACGGCGATGCCGATGCTGCGCTTGCCAAGGCAAGCAATATCGTCTCCGCCGAATATTTGACCGGGGCTAATCTCCATGCACCGATGGAGCCGATGAACGCGACGGCCCTGTTCGACAACGGCGTCTGGCATCTTCATGCCGGCAATCAGTTCCAGACCGCTTGCGTACCGCTCGTGGCCAAGTCTTTGGGGGTCGATCCGGCTCAGGTGGTCGTCCATCAATATTATCTGGGTGGCGGCTTCGGGCGGCGGCTTTACGGAGACTATTTGATCCCGGCGGCTCTAGCCGCCAAGGCGACGGGAAGGCCGGTAAAGCTCGTCTATAACCGCTCCGACGATATGCGGCTGGATTGCCCGCGATCGCCCAGCTTTCAGGCAATCAAAGCCGCCATCGGACCTGACGGACGGGTCAGCGCGCTGAAGCACGATGTCGTTGCCGGCTGGCCGACCAACACCGTTGCCCCTGCCCTGCTTGCCGACACGCCGGATAAGCGCAAGGCAGATAGTTTCGCCGTCTCGGGTGCGGATTTCTGGTACAGCGTGCCGAACCATCATGTCCGCGCGATCCGCAACGAACTGGCCCAGGCGGCGCTGTCGCCCGGCTATCTGCGATCGGTCGGTCCCGGCTTCACGATATGGGCAGTCGAAAGCTTTTTCGACGAGCTGGCGAAATCCGCCAATGCCGATCCGGTCGAATTCCGGCTGAAACATCTCGACGCTGCGGGAAAGCAGGCGGGCGGACAGACGCCAGGCAATCAGGGCGGCGCCAACCGCTTGGCCGCAGTTTTGAAAGCTGCCGCCGACAGGGCCGGATGGAAAAAGCAGGCTCTGCCAGCCGGCACCGCCCAGGGTGTCGCGATCAGCATGGGCCAGGAACGCGGGATGCCGACCTTCACCGCTTGCGTGGCGGAAGTCTCGGTCGATAAGGCAACCGGCAAATTCTCCGTCAAGAAGCTGACCGTGGTGTCCGACGTCGGCACGCCGGTAAATCCCGATGGCGTGCGTTCTCAAATGGAATCGGCCACGCTTTGGGGCCTCAGCCTCGCCATCCACGAGTCAGGCACGATCAAGGACGGCGCGATTACCGCCGGCAATTACGACGCCTACACGCCTCTGCGCATGTCGCAGGTCCCCAACCTGGATATCAGCTTCATCGGCGAGGGCCACTATCCGGTCGGTATCGGCGAGCCGCCCACCACCGTCGTGGCGCCGGCCATCGCCAACGCCATAGCCGCGGCTACCGGCGCTCGTGTCCGCTCGCTGCCGATCACCCCAAAGAAGGTGAAGGCGGCGCTGATCTAATAGGTCGCGAACATCCGGGCAATCTCGGCCGGGTCGTCGGTGACGGTCAGCGCCAGAGCTAGAAGAAGTCTGGCTTTTTGCGGCGTCAGATTGTCTGCAGTCAGGAACCGGCCTTCCTTGGACCAGCGTTCGGGATAGGCCCGGCCGCTGCCGGCGCGGGTCGACTGGACAACGACGATGCCCTGGCGCATCGCTTCGGCCAAAGCCTCCGCATCGGCGGGCCCCGGAAAACCCGGCCAAAGCCGGCCGAGACGATCCCCCTTGGCCCCCGCCGCAACGAAGGCCCGCACAGCCGCGCCGTCCGAACCGGCATAGGCATATTGGATATCCACCCGCGGCAGGACGTCCAGATTGCGGATGTCGAACTCCGTATCGGGCGCGCATCGCCGCAGGGGCCGCCGATAGAACGACACACGGTCACCGTCGGCCTGCCCCAGCATCCCGAAATCCGGGCTTTGGAACGCCTGGAGCCGCATAGTCGATAGCTTTGCCACGTCGCGCGCGGCGTTGATCTCGTCGTTCAGCACGACCAGAACGCCCATCCCCCGCGCCAGGCGGCAGGCTGCGACCCGCACAGCGTTGACCAGATTGATCCCGCCGTCGCTGGAAAGAGCGCTCACCGGGCGCTGCGCCCCGACCAGAACGACCGCAATTTCGACTTTCAGCTCCAGATTCAGGAAATAGGCGGTTTCCTCGAGCGTACTTGTGCCGTGGGTGATCACGATCCCCGCAAGATCATGATGTTCATTGACGAGGGCCTCGCACAGCGCCGCCAGCGCCTTCCATTCATCGAAAAATATCTTATAGCCGGACAATGTTTTGAAGCGCGCGGCAACGATCTCGGCAACCAGCCGAACCTCGGGAAATCGCGACAGTAACTCATCAATGTCGAGACCCTGGTCGGGATCATATTCGAGCATCTCGAGCGACGAGCCGGCGACGGAGGCGAGCATACCGCCGGTTCCGATAATGGCGACTTTCGGTTTCATCGACCTATCCCAACAAATTTGGAGTGGTTCGGTGCAGCGCAATCCTCCCAAAATATCGCTCTTCTCGTCCCGACCGGTGCGATAGGCTAAGTCTTTTCATCATCGGCGCGCTGCAAGGGATTCAGGCAAAATCGCCACCGCAAACATGCTTCATCCTCTCACACGGCTCTGTCGGGATTGCGGCCGGCTGGACGACGATGTGACCGATCCGGGGGCCGTCTGCCCGGGCTGCGGGTCGGCGCGCGTCATCGCCCACCCGGAGTTGCGCTCGCTTTCAATCGCCCATGTCGATTGCGATGCCTATTACGCCTCGGTCGAAAAACGCGATAGACCCGAACTCGCCGACCAGCCGCTGATTGTCGGCGGCAGCGAGCGGGGCGTCGTGACGACATGCTGCTATATCGCCCGCCAATATGGCGTGCGCTCCGCAATGCCGACCTCCCGGGCGCTGCAACTCTGCCCCCATGCCGTCGTGCTGCGCCCGGACATGGAAAAATATCAGCGCGAATCCCGCCGCATCAAGGATCTGATGCGCGTTGCGACCCCGATCGTCGAGGCGGTGTCGATCGACGAGGCCTATCTCGATCTTTCGGCTGCGGCGGCGGAACGAAACGAACCGCCGGCGCGCAGTCTAGCGCGGTTGTCGCTGCAGATCGAACGGAAAATCGGCGTCACCGTCTCGATCGGACTGGCGCCCAACAAGATGCTGGCCAAGATCGCCAGCGACATGGGCAAGCCCCGCGGATTCTCCGTGATCGGGAACGCCGACGCTCTCGACGTCATCGGGCCGATGAAAATATCGGCGATCCCGGGGGTCGGGCCGGTGATGTCGCGAAAGCTTGAGGAACTGGGCCTGTTGCTGGTGTCCGACCTCTGGACCGCAAGCGAGAGCGACCTCATCCACCGGTTCGGCCTATGGGCGCGCAGGCTGGTCACGTTCGCGCGGGCGCAAGACGAACGCAAGGTTTCGGCGTCGCGCGGTGCATCCGTCACGATCGGGGCGGAGACGACATTTAACGCCGACCTTCGAACATTCGCCCAGATCGATGTGGAGCTTCGCCCGCTCTGCGAAACAGTCGCGCGAAGACTTTCGAAGTCGGGCCTTGCCGCGTCTGGTTTGACCCTGAAACTTCGCCGCGCCGACCGGCGGACGATTACCCGCGCCTGCAGGCTGCGCGATCCGACAGCCCAGGCTGAGCTTATATTAAAGGCGGTTCACCCGGTTCTGGCGGCCGAACTGGACGGTCAGCCCTACCGGCTTGTCGGCGTCACCGCCACGCGGCTGGTGTCGGACCGTCTGGCCGATCCGCCGGACTTATTCGCATCGATTAGGTCCAAATCTCTGGCAGATCAAGATTGAACGCTTTATCCCAAGCACCTGATACAACTGCCGTTCAATTGCACCTACGGAGCAAACACGGGTGACTCTGCCCCAAGGCGAAGCCTTTGCGATACTCGGTCTGATGCTTGTCCTCTTCGCATCGGACAAGCTGCGCTATGATCTGGTCGGCGGTCTGGCGCTGATCGCGGCTGCCCTGACCGGGATCGTTCCCCCTGATAAGGTTTTCGAGGGCTTCTCGAATCCGGTCATCATTATCATCGCATCGGTGCTGGTATTGAGCAGGGCGATCGCGATCTCCGGCGTGGTCGAAGGTTTGATCAGGCGCATACTCGGGTCGACTCAAAATACCTCGATTCAGGTTGGCGTGCTGACCGCCTCGGTCGCAGGGCTGTCGGCATTCATGAAAAACGTCGGGACGCTGGGCATTTTCATGCCAATCGCAATCCAGACCGCGGAACGATCGAAGCGGCCTGCCTCACTCTATTTAATGCCCCTCGCCTTCGGCTCGCTGGTCGGCGGCACCATGACGCTGATCGGCACCGGCCCCAATCTGCTGATTTCGACCGTACGGCAGGAACTTGAAGGAAAGCCCTTCCGGCTGTTCGACTTCACGCCGGTCGGTCTCCCGCTCACCATAGTTGGTGTTGTGTTTCTCAGCGTCGGCTGGCGTCTGATTCCGAAAAACCGGCGCGGCACGCAACCGGCCGAACAGCAATTTTCCATCGACACCTACACCAGCGAAGCCACCGTCCCCGAAAGCTCGACGCTGGCTGGAAAAACCGTTCAAGACCTCGAAGAACTCGGTGAGGGGGGCGTCACCGTAACATCGATTATCCGCGACGACGGTAAGCGCTATATCCCCAATGCCCTGTCGCTTATTATTTCGGGCAACACCTTGGTGCTCCAGGGCGATCCGGTGGCGTTGAAATCGCTGATTGACGAAACCGGCCTCGAACTGCATGGCGCCGGACAGATATCCAAATCGCGATCGAAAGATGATGCTGTTGAAAACGTCGAGGCGATAGTCGCCGCCGACTCACCGATCATCGGCCAATCCCAGTCCTCACTGCATTTGCGCCGCAGATTTGAGGCTTCGGTCCTGGCGATCAGCCGCGGCGGGCAGGCGATTCACACGCGCATTCCCGCAACGAAGTTCGAGGCCGGCGATATACTTGTGATTCAGGGGCAGCACGACAGGCTGCCCGACACGCTGTCGCAACTCGGATGCTTGCCTCTTGCCGATCGCAGCCTAGGGCTGGGAAACAAACGTCTGGGCCTTCTGCCGCTCGCCATCCTTGTGGTCGTGATGGTCTTGATCGCCGTTCGGGCTGTGTCGGCCGACGTCGGATTTTTTACAGCTGCCGTTCTGGTAGTGCTGCTGAAACTGATATCGCCAAAACAGGCCTATGAGGCGATCGACTGGCCCGTCATCGTCATGCTGGGGTCGCTCATACCTGTCGGCGAAGCATTGAAGCTGACCGGCGCGTCCGGGTTGATTGCCGAGGGCATGACGCGGGTCGCCGCGCACTTGCCCGATTCACTGGCGTTGGGTCTTGTCCTCATCGTCTCCATGTTGGTGACGCCGTTTTTACATCATGCGGCCGCCGTCCTGGTGATGGGACCGGTTGCGGCGACGCTGGCCCATAATCTGGGCTATCAGCCCGATCCATTCCTCATGGCGGTCGCGCTCGGCGCGTCGAGCGATTTTCTGTCACCGATCGGACACCAGAACAATGCCCTGGTAATGGGCCCCGGCGGATATCGCTTCAGCGACTATTGGCGCTTGGGCCTGCCGCTATCGATCATGGTCGCGGTACTGGGCACCATTTTGATCCGAATGGCCTGGCCGATGCACTAAGAGGGGCAGGCTTATTTTCCCTCTTTCTGGTATCGCTCATAAACATGATCGATCGCCCCATAGAGGGTCGTTTTTGGTTCTGCGGCACAGGCCTTCTTTACGTCGGCTACTATTTCCTCTGCCTGGGCATGCTCGCCGACCATGTGCGATTCCTTAGCGCCAACCACGTTCAACGCCGTCCAATAGCCGAGCATCCAGACGCTGCCCTGAAAGAGATTTTGCGGCGCCGAGAGGAACGACGCGCAAGGCTCCCGGCCGATGCCGAATGTCCTGACCACCGTCTGTCCTTCCGCCGTCGCAACGGATCCGCCGGCCAGACATAAGACGGCGATGGCGGCAAAAACTCGCGCGATGTCCAATTTCATTTCGTGCCCCGTGATTTGTCTCTGATTGCCCTGAATTCATTGCCCGGATACCAGCCCGGCCACTGTTCGCTGTTGCCCAGCGTTTCGCCCAATGTATAGAGCGCATGCAAATCGCCGATCGGGCCCGACAGATCCCATTTCGGGTCATACTCGTCGGACGGCTGATGATAATGATGTTCGCGGTAATCGTCCCGCGCCGCCTGCCCCGCGGCCGTCCCGCCCTGGATCAGGTCAAAGCCGCCGTCGGGGTCCAGCATCGGCACGCCGACCTTGGCCAGGCTGATATGGTCCGACCGGTAGAAATGCCCCTTCTCGGGCTCCGGATCCGGTGAAATCACTCGGTTCTGGGCCAAAGCATGAGGATATAGCCGATATGGCGCCTTGAGAAGCTAAGCACTGGCAGGGCTGACCGCGCCAGGCTTCGCATTTCTCAAGCTTAAGATATCAAACGCGTCCGCCGAGTGCACCAAGCAGCCAAAGCACGAGCAGAACGACCAGCACCAGACCCAGAACGCCGCCAAGCCCGCCGCCGCCGTAACGGCTATATCCGTAATAACCACCGCCGCCGCCAAGCAGCAGAACCAAAACCACGATAATCAGAATCGTACCCATCGCCGAACCCCACGCCCATCATTGCATTGGTTCAGTAAGTCCCGCTTGCCCCCATTCGTTCCGCGGGGAGACGAATTACACTTTCTATTCGTAATCGCTGGTGACTTCGACTTGAACCTGCATTCCCAAATAATCCGACGGCGCGCCGGTCCAGGTACCGCGAAGCGGCACAGCGTGGTTTGGATCGCGCGCCACTGCAACGCGGATGAGATCGCGATTGCCGATGATGCCGTTTGTCGGATCGAACTCTACCCAGCCCGACCCCGGCAGATAAACCTGCACCCAGGCATGAGTCGACCCGCCGCCGATATTGCCGGCCCCGTCGGCATTGGGATTGTAGAGATATCCGCTGACGAACCGCGCAGCGAACCCAAGCGAGCGCACCGCCTCCATCATCAGCACCGCCAAATCGCGACAGCTTCCTGTGCGCTCGGCCAGCGTCTGCGCGGGCGTCTGTATGCCCTCCGCGTCGCGGGCCATATAGGAAATTTCGCGCTGGATGGCCTTGGTGATCGCGCCCAACAATTCCCAGGTGTCCGTCGGCCCACCCAGCGCGACGAAGGACTTCGCCCATTCGTCGACCTGGTGCTGCGGGTCGGGATATTGCAATTCGATCGAACGCGCCAAATCGGGAATTTCATCGGCAGCGTAACGGAACGGATAGATTCGCGCATAAGCCTCGATCGGACAGTCGGGTTCGTCGGTATCGAAATGCTGGAGAACGATTTCGCTTTCGAACCGAAGCTGAGTCGACTCGAAATCGAAACTGGCGATCGCCACCGAGTTTCCTTGCAGATCGTGCATCCAGCGAATCGCAGTGGGTTGGGGCGTTATGCTGAGGTGAGTGGACACGATTCGCAGATCATGACTGTCGCGCGGCCGCAGCATCATCCGATGATCGCCGAAACTGACGGGATTCGCATAATCGTAGGTTGTTACGTGCAATACTTTCAGCCGCCGCATTATCGACCTTTCACTGGGCGCAACGCCCGGATGGATGAAAAACGCTCACTGACAATGAAGCAAATAGACGCGGCTTTTGATCCTTATTTTGCATTGCACAAAATCGACTCTATTATCTCGCAACTGCGATGTAAGATGTGTCCGGCAATGCTGGCCTCAATCGACCTTTCGCAGGGTTTGGAGGATCTCGGGTCCGATGGCAATTCAAGTCGCGCTGACACACAAGACCCATTATCGTTACGACCGTCTGGTGGAACTCGCACCCCAGATCGTCAGATTAAGACCGGCGCCGCACTGTCGTACGCCGATCTTAAGCTATTCCCTTAAGATTACCCCGAAGAAGCATTTCCTGAACTGGCAGCAGGACCCGCAGTCCAATTACCTGGCTCGCCTGGTCTTTCCTGAGCCGACCCGCGAATTCCTGGTCGAAGTCGATCTGGTCGCCGAGATGGCGATCATCAACCCGTTCGACTTCTTTTTGGAAAAAACCGCCGAATCGATCCCCTTCGACTATGAACCGGCGCTTATGCGCGACCTGCGTCCCTATTTGGAGACGGAGCCGGTTACACCGCTCATGGGTAAATTCCTGAAGGGCGTCGACCGCACCTCGGCCCCGACGATCGACTTTCTCGTCGCCTTGAACCGCAAGGT
The DNA here is from genome assembly GCA_003165335.1 of Rhodospirillales bacterium. Lineage (GTDB taxonomy): Bacteria > Pseudomonadota > Alphaproteobacteria > BOG-932 > Roseiterribacteraceae > BOG-932. Next base: position 18,051 of record PLTD01000051.1, read on the forward strand.
TCAAGAAGCGGTCGGCTATGTCATCCGGCTGGAACCGGGCATCCAGTCCTGCGAGGAAACATTGTCGCTGCGAACCGGGTCGTGCCGGGACAGCGCCTGGCTTCTGGTCCAACTGCTCCGCCACCTGGGTCTCGCCGCACGGTTTGTGTCCGGCTATCTGATCCAGTTGGTCGTCGATCAAAAATCGGTCACCGGCCCGGGCGGTCCCGACCGCGACTTCACCGACCTGCACGCCTGGACCGAGGTCTATCTCCCCGGCGCGGGTTGGCTCGGGCTCGATCCCACATCGGGCCTTTTGGCGGGCGAGGGACATATCCCGCTCGCCTGCTCGCCCGACGCCGCCAGCGCCGCCCCGATTTCGGGGGCGGTCGACCCGTGCGAGGTCGAGTTCAGTCACCATATGGAGGTGTCGCGAATCGCGCAGAAACCGCGCACGACCAAACCCTATACGCGCGCTCAATGGGCCGCGATCGACCAACTCGGCCGCGCGGTAGACCGCAATCTGAACGAAGGCGATGTGCGGCTCACCATGGGCGGTGAACCCACTTTCGTATCGATCGACGATGTCGACGGCGCCGAATGGAATGTCGATGCCGTCGGCCCCAACAAGCGGCGGCTATCGGCAGACCTGGTGGACCGTTTGATGCGCCGTTTTGCGCCGGGCGGCGTCCTCCATTTCGGACAGGGCAAATGGTATCCCGGCGAAAGCCTGCCGCGTTGGGCGCTGAACGCCTTCTGGCGGCGGGACGGCGATGCGATTTGGGCCAACGGCGAGTATCTGGCCCGCGAGGATAAGGACTATGGGTTCGGTCCGCCCGAAGCCAAGCGCTTTATGGAAGTGCTGGCGACCAAACTGGGAATCGACCCCTCGCTGGTGCGCGGCGCATTCGAGGATCCCTGGCATTATCTTGAGCTGGAACGAAAACTGCCGGCCAATCTCGACCCGCGGGACAACAAGCTTGCCGACGCCGAGGAACGGGCCAGGCTCGCCAAAGTATTCGAAGCCGGCCTCAGCTCAGCAATCGGCTTCGTCCTGCCGGTTGGCCGCCGCCATGAGGGGATCGGCCCGGTCTGGCTTTCCAGCATATGGCCTTTGCGCCAGGAATATATTTTTCTGGCGCCGGGCGACGGGCCGGTCGGCTATCGTCTGCCGCTGATGTCCCTCCCCTGGGTGGATGAGCACGACTATCCCTATGTGATCGAACAGGATCCGTTCGACGAACGCCCTGACCTGCCGCCCAATCCGTTCGTCGCGGCCCAGCGGGCGGAAGCCCGCCAAGCAGAGCAATCTCAGGCTCAGCCCCAGGTTCGCGCACGACAACCACGTTCCGCGACCCTGCGCCAGCAGAGCCAGACCCCCGCCGCGGAGATCCGCAACCAGCCGCTGCAAAGCGGCGTTTCGGCCGAATGGGTGATCCGCACCGCAATCTGCGTAGAGCCCCGCAACGGTAAGCTTTATGTGTTCATGCCGCCCTTCTCGCATCTTGAGGATTGGCTGGACCTGGTCGGCCTGGTCGAGGAGACCGCGGTCGAGGTTGATATGCCGGTCATCATCGAGGGATACGGACCCCCGCGCGACTCACGGCTGAACGTCATCGCGGTGACACCCGACCCCGGCGTGATCGAGGTGAATGTCCACCCCGCCGCAAGCTGGGACGAGCTGTCGCGCAACACGCTGGATCTCTATGCCGAGGCCCGCCTGTCGCATCTGGGCACCGAAAAATTCATGATCGACGGCCGCCATGTCGGTACCGGCGGCGGCAACCACATCGTGGTCGGCGGGGCCACTGCCCCCGACAGCCCGTTCCTCCGCCGTCCCGATGTTCTGCGTAGCCTGGTCAATTACTGGCAGAACCATCCTGCCCTGTCCTACCTGTTCTCCGGCCTGTTCATCGGCCCCACCAGCCAGGCGCCGCGGATCGACGAGGCGCGCAACGATGCACTCTATGAACTTGAGATCGCCTTCAAGGAGATATCCCGAGCCGGGGCAAACCCGCCGCCCTGGCTGATCGACCGGGCGCTGCGCAATATCCTGACTGACGTGCAGGGCAACACGCACCGCGCAGAATTTTGTATCGACAAGCTCTATTCGCCCGACAGCGCGACCGGTCGCCTGGGCCTGGTCGAACTGCGCGGCTTCGAAATGCCGCCCCATGCGGAAATGAGCCTGGTACAGCAGCTGCTGGTCCGATCGATGATCGCCTGGTTCTGGAAACAGCCTTATGCCACCCGCCTCGTGCGCTGGGGCACCGACCTGCACGACCGATTCATGCTGCCCTATTTTGTCGAGCAGGATATGCGCAGCGTGATCGAGGATTTGACCCTGGCGGGATTCGGTTTCGACCAAGCCTGGTTCTCACCCCATATGAACTTCCGCTTTCCCGTCCACGGCAAGATTGTGCTGAAAGGCATCGAACTCGAGGTCCGCCATGCTCTGGAACCCTGGCATGTGCTGGGTGAGGAAGGCGGCGGCGGCGGCACAGTCCGCTTCGTCGACAGCTCGGTCGAAAGGCTCCAGATCCGGGTCACGGGCATGACGCCCGACCGCCATAGCGTCGCCTGCAATGGATGGAAGCTGCCGCTTCATTCCACAGGAACCGAGGGCGAATATGTCGCCGGCGTCCGATTCCGCGCCTGGGCACCGCCGAACGCGCTGCACCCGACGATCCCGGCGCATGGCCCCCTGATCTTCGACCTGATCGACAGCTGGTCGGGGCGTTCGATCGGCGGCTGCACCTATCATGTCAGCCACCCGGGCGGCCGGAATTTCGAAACCTTGCCGGTGAATGCGCACGAGGCTGAGGGGCGACGCCTGGCGCGCTTCGAGCCATTCGGCCATACCTCAGGCCGGTTCGAACCGACCGACCCCGGCATCAACCCGGATTTCCCCCGAACGCTGGATTTGCGGCGAGTTTAGACGCTGAGACCTGTCACGCCAAAGGACGGTGTGCTCTGGTCCCCATCCTACTTCGTCGCGTCATGCGCAGGGGCTCCCCTGTCGACACTCGCCGAATACGTCAATCCCAGCGGGAACCACCATCCGAGCCCTCTCGCTTACCTCCCCGGCCTCAACGCCGGGGTTTCTCGCGAGGAACCTGATGAACACCGCCTCCCAATGAGGCCGGGGAGGTGTCATGGTGCCATTGCTATGTTCGAATGCCTAGGATTACGCAGTTGTCGACCCAAGTAGGTCATTCCAGCGGTGCGCCGTCGGTCCCGCGATAGAGAAGGAGACATAGTCGGTTATAAGGCTGTTGTTGTCATGATAGATGTGTCATTATGTATTGCATATATGATCACCACAGTGTGTTGGACTGTCCGTCATGAATCTGCAAATACGGGACCCGCGTGCTCGGGAACTTGCCAGGCGAATCGCGCAGCGTCGCCATATTTCCATGACCGAGGCCGTTGTTGAGGCTTTAGACTGAAGTTCTGATTGTGTTTGATCAAAATCTCTTATCGTTACAACGAGTTGTGTTGGAACGGCGTTTGGGTCTCTGCCTACGTCTGGATTGCGTCGACGAGTTTGAGTGCTTGGATCTGCTTCGGGTTTGGTGTGGTTATGACCTGGAAGGTTGACGCGGG
>PLTD01000029.1 GCA_003165335.1 Rhodospirillales bacterium
CTCTCCGGAGTGCGAACTGAACGGAGCCTCAAACCTCCCGAAAATCCTCCGGCTTCAGCCGGGGGAAGATGTTAACCGAACTATACCGTAAGAAGCCGCCTTTTCCTCAAGTCCCAGAAGCACGGAACGCAAATAGGGACTTCCCGGAACGCCGTATACGATAATCGTATCCATGGGGCTCTCCACCTTGTCAAAGGCAACTTGAGGTCTAACCTCATACCGACATGGCTGTTCGGCTGTGTGCCAACATAATTGATCAGGATCGGTGCGTGAACAGAAAGCTGGAGTCTCCCTGCGTGAAGGTCTGCCAACTGGACCAGTCTCGGGGAATTTGTATCGGCTGTCTAAGGACGCTCGACGAAATTGCGCGCTGGTCGCAAATCTCGAACGACGAACGTCTGCGGATCATGGATGATCTCGCTCGGCGTCGGGCGGCCTAGGTGTTCGGATTGTGGCTCTATTTGTAGGCGGCATGATGTATAGAAGGCCGCATTGCGCCTCGTCGGCGTCAAGAGTTGCTTATCAGGGAGGTTTTTAATGCGTTTCGGGTATCACGCGACAATGTGCAATCCGGCATTCTATGGCGAATTGGCCAAGGCTGCCGAGGCGGCTGGCTTCGACACATTCACCTTGCCTGACAGCATCTGCTATCCCGAGGATGCCGACTCCAAATATCCCTATAACGACGACGGATCGCGCGAATTCCTGGACGGCGTACCATTCATCGACCCGTTCATCATCACAGCTTGGATGGCTGCTGTTACCAGCAAGCTGAAATTTTCCACCTCGGTGCTGAAACTGCCGATCCGCAACCCGGTACTTCTGGCCAAGCAGGTGACTAGCATTGCGGTAATTACGAATAATCGATTCGAACTCGGAATCGGCCTCAGCCCCTGGAAGGAAGATTTCGCCGCTACGGGAACAGACTACAAGTCCCGCGGTGAACGGATGGGCCAGATGATAGAAATCATCCGGGGTCTCTCGACTGGCGAGTATTTCGGATACGAGAGCGAATATTATCACATTCCGCGCATCAAGCTGTGCCCGGTACCAACAAAACCGGTCCGCATACTCTATGGCAGTCATGCCGAACCGGGCCTGCGTCGGGCTGCGCGACTGTGCGATGGCTGGATCAGCGCCGGCGGCCATATGAATGAAATCGCCGACATGATCGGGCGGCTTAAAGACTATCGGGCGGAATATGGGCAGACCGGTCATTTCGATCTCCAGGTCATGGGTCCTGAGGTCTATCATCCTGAAAGCGTCAAACGCCTCGCCGACCTTGGCGTCGAAGAGGTGCACGCGGCTTTTCGCGACGCCTATGCCGGCGGTGCAGACACCCGCACGCTGGAGTCCATGATCGCCGAGCTGAATCATTACGCCGAGATCGTGATTCACAAAGTGCGGTAAGGCGGTGGGCGACGCCCTGCTCGCCATCGAGCAGGGCGTGACCTCAACCCGTGAGATTGTTTTCGGCCGCGGGTTCAGGTCGGTCTGGCTGGCCTACCAGGAGATGCTGCACAATTTCCCGCTGGCTGGGTCGACGCGCAATCCTCGATGTCGGGGACACACTTTTGCGCACTCATGTCGCAGAGCGAGTACGATCAGTGCGATACCGGCTGCAGCGATCGGTTGGCAGCATCACTGGATGAACGGGGAAGACATGGCCGATCTAAAAGTGAAACTGGATCACAGCGTCGTGCATGTGTCCGATCGTGAACGGTCGGATAAGTTCTATCGTGACGTATTGGGTGCGGAACTTGTCGGTGTCGCTGCCATTCGAATGTATCGCTTCGGCGATGCCCAGTTGAACGTTCATGGACCTGGGCTCGATGCCAAGCCCGTTGCCCGAGTTCCTGTGCCGCCGGGTGGCAGCGATATCTGCTTCGAATGGCCCGGTCCCATAGAAGAGGCTGTGGCTCATCTGGCGCGCTGCGGCGTCCCGATTGACTGCGGTCCGCAACGGGGATTCGGTGCGCGGGGCCTGGGCGACAGTGTCTATTTTCGCGACCCGGATGGAACGCTACTCGAATTCATCTGCTATCGAGACGATTGAAGTTCGGCAGAGAAGTCCCATAAGATATTGAAACTATTTTAGGATCTTGTGCTCGGGGGCGGACGTAACACAGTTTATAAAAAATAACGAAAAAAGTTATGAAAATTTGATCCAATGAGATTTCCCGGTCGTAGTGCGAAACGAAGGGAAAGTGACTCGAATGGAAGTTTCACGCCTCTCTCAAGATTGGGCTCCAAAGGGCGATGTTTTCGACGATTTGGTTCGTCAGATCGCCGGCAATGAAGACATGCCTATCCTGGCCGATACCTGGGATGGCGTTTTGGAGGAAATCGAGCACGAAGCCGAGGCGTTGTTGTGTCTCCCGGCGACGATAGAAGACGGGCTTTACTCAGGATCAGAAGAGGTCGTCGATCTATGGCGCAGGCTCGAGGCTGAGGCGCTTGCCCTAGAGCTATCCGCCACCATCGAGTTACTGAGGAAAATGCAAATTAAGAACGTTCGGAGCGATCTACCTTAACGTTCTTCGATATTTCATTCTGCTGACAATCCGCCCACTCCCCTGTAGAAGCCTTCTTAAGGTTATAGATAATACGCCAGGGGAGGTCTCCCAATGAAATTGGGAATGTTCATGATGCCGAATCATCCGCCGCATCGGACCTATGCGGATGCTCACGCTCACAATCTCGACACGCTGAGTTTTGCAGACCGGCTGGGCTATGTAGAAGGATGGGTGGGAGAGCATTTTACATCGAAACGTGAACCGGTACCGTGCCCGGATATTTTGATCGCTCAGGCCTTCGTGCAAACCAAGAATATCAGGCTGGGGGCGGGCGCTTTTCTTCTGCCCTACCATGTCCCCGCGGAACTCGCGGCGCGCATTTCATACCTCGATCACATCTCCGGCGGCCGTTTCATGGCTGGTATCGGGGCCGGCGGACTCCCGACGGATTATGACCTGTTCGGCGTCGATGGGGCGCACGGCCAGCATCGTGAGATGATGAACGAGTCGATCGATCTGATGGTCAAATTATGGACCAGCACCGGCCCCTTCCAGCATGAAGGCAAATATTACAAAGGCGGGCGTACGGCAGGCATCCCCGAGTTGGGGTTGAAGTTCCATTTACAGCCCCTGACCAAGCCGTACCCGACGATCGCCATCGCCGGCCTCAACGAATACTCGCCGACGCTCAAATTTGCCGGCAAGCGCGGTTTTACGCCGATGAGTCTGGCCTGGAGTCCCGATTATCTCCTGACTCACTGGCAAGCTTATAAGGAGGGCTGCGAGGCGGCAGGACGCTTGGCCGACCGTGCCGCGTGGCGCGTGGGTTGCGAGACCTATATTGCCGAAACAGATTCAGAGGCGCGCAGGCGCGCGATCAGCGGCGAGATCGGCAACAGCTGGCGCACTTATCTACTCCCGATGCTCAAGGAATGGGGGATGCTGGGCGCGTGCAAGCACGACCAGAGCGTCCCGGACTCCGACGTAACGGTCGAATATTTGGTTGATAAAGTTTGGATCGTCGGATCCCCAACCACAGTGACCGAAAAGCTGGGCGCGATGCGCGAGAAGGTCGGCCAGTTCGGCTGCTTGCTTCAGGTAATCTATGACCATATCGATGAGTTCGAGGCTTACCGCTATTCGCTGACAGCATTGGCCGAGGAGGTTCAGCCGGTGTTCGCCGACTTGAGCCAAGCTGCGGCCGAATAACCATATGCGCGGGCTCGAGGACGACCCGTATTTCGGTGCGCCCTTCATAGACAAGGATGAGTGGCGGGAGGTACCCCGCCGCCATCGCTACATCCATGGCGGCTTTACGGGTACCGAGACCCTATTCGCATTCTATTTCCCGACCGACGAGGAATATCGCGGCCGCTTCATTCATATGCTGCAGGGCGGAACCGGCGGAAGCGAGCACACGGCCTACCAATCGGTGCTCGGCGAGACCGATATGATAGACTTTGCCGCGCAGTGCGGGGCCTTTTATGTCGAGTCCAATCAGGGCCATACCGACATCAGCGGCGAATATATGAAAATGGACCCCAGCGTTACGAGTTGGCGGGCCAGCGCGCAGACTGCGCGCTATGCCCGTAAGCTGGCGACCGAGATTTACGGGGAAACCCCGCATCACGCCTATCTGCTTGGCGGCAGCGGCGGTGGCCTGCGCGCGGTAGTCTGCATGGAGAACACCCGTGGCGTGTGGGATGGCGGGGTGCCTTACATTGCCGGCCCCTGTGCCCTGAACGGACCTTCTGTGGTGATCAATGCCGCGCGGGCTTTGGGGCCGAAAGTCGAAGACGTAATCGATGCCATGGCCCCTGGCGGGAGCGGCGACCCATTCGTCGGCCTGAACGCTGAGCAGCGGGAGGCGTTGGCGCTCTTTTATCGGGTCGGCCTTCCGCGCGGATCGGAATTCGCGCTGAGAGGCTCGGCGATGGATGTCACCATCGGCATGGCAATCCTGACTTCCACTTTGTTTTACGACCCCACTTTGGTCGGCGATTTCTGGTCGGTGCCGGGCTATATCGGGGCTGACGGCGGTTTGGCGAACAGTGTGCTGAACACCCACGCCAAGGTGGTGAAGATTCTGACCAGGCGCGATTTGGGCGATAACCCCGATGTCGCTGTGACCCAGGGCTTCTGGGGGCAGTCTAACGACGACTCTCCGTTAGGTCTGGTGCTGGACGGCCCGATCGACTTTACGAAGGTCCCAGGTTCGCGGGTCACAGTCGTGACGGGGGCGCAGGCGGGCCAGCGCAGGGTCTGCATCGCGACTGCCGGTGATGCACTGTTGGTCGGTCTGCATATCGGCGAGAAGCCGCTGGAAAAAATCGCCATCGGCGATGAGCTGGCGATCGACAATCGGGATTTCCTGACCTTCTGCTACGGTCATCGCCATCAGATCGACCGGTTTCTGCCCTCGACGTCTGCGCTATGCGCTTTGGGAAAGGCTATCTATCCGCAAAGGCCGGTCAACCAGGCTACCACGCTGGTCGGACTGGGGCAGACCGGTTGTTACTCGGGCAAGATGATCTTCGTGAACAACATGTTCGACACGTCGGAACTCGCATCTAACGCAGCGGATTATATGACGCTGGTTAAGGGTCAGTTCGGTCCTGATATCGATGATCGGTTCCGCCTTTGGCTTAACGACAATACCACTCACATCGGACCCACCAGTCCGGTGGCAACCACCCACTTGATCCCCTTCATGGGATCGGTGCAGCAGGCGGTGCGCGACATGATCGCTTGGATCGAGCACGATGTTCCGCCACCGGCCAGCACCGGCTTTCGTTTCACCGCCGATACCGGCATGGCGCTGCTGGCGTTGGCCGAGAATCGTCTCGGGGTGCAGCCCGTGGTCGTTGCGACGGCCAACGGCGCAATCCGCGCGGACGTTGCGGTGGGTGAGCCGGTCGAATTTGAAGTGGCAGCCGAAGCCCCTCCAGGCGCCGGAACAATTATTGCCGCCGAGTGGGATTTCGCTGGGACCGGTCTATGGCCGATCAAGCATGCCGGGATCGACGGCACCGCCGTTCGGATCAGCCTCGGTGTCAAGCATCGGTTCAGCAAACCCGGCACCTATTTCCCTGCCGTGCGGGTCACATCGCACCGCGAGGGCGACATCGCCGCCGTCCATCGCCGGCAGATCAATCTGGCGCGCGTGCGGGTGGTGGTGACTTAACCGCTTCGCAGATACCGCACGGCCTGCTCCCGCCGGAAGAGGTAGAGCAACACCCGCAAGCCCTCACTGCGCGGCCCAATGAGACCCGGATCGCGGGTAATAATCAAACGCGCATCGTCGGCGGCCATGGCGAGCAGATCGCCATGCTGCACCGGATCGGCCAGCTTGAAATCCGGCATCCCGCTTTGTTTTGTGCCGAGCAGGTCCCCGGCCCCTCGCAATCTCAGATCCTCTTCCGCGATACGGAAGCCATCCTCGGTTTCGCGCAGGATCGACAGCCGTTCGCGCGCCGTGCCGCCTAGGGGACCTGCGTAGAGCAGCAGGCAGGTCGAGGCTGCCTGCCCACGTCCCACGCGTCCGCGCAACTGATGCAGCTGGGCCAGTCCAAAGCGCTCGGCATGCTCGATCACCATGATCGTCGCCTCGGGCACGTTGACACCGACCTCGATCACTGTTGTCGCGACCAGAATATCCAGCCCACCGGCGATGAAGGCAGCCATCACGGCATCCTTTTCGGCGGCCTTCATCCGCCCGTGCACCAATCCGACTCGTTCACCGAAGCGAGCGTGAAGCAGGGCGAAACGCTGACGCGCCGCCGCCAGATCGCTCTCGTCCGATTCCTCGATCAGCGGACATACCCAATAGATGCGTGCGCCGCCTGATACGGCGCGACCCAGGCCCTCCAGAACTTCGTCCAGCCGTTCGATGGCGACCGTACTGGTCTTTATCGGCGTGCGGCCGGGAGGCTTCTCGTCCAGCCGCGAAACATCCATGTCGCCGTAGGCGGCCAGTGTCAGGCTGCGCGGGATCGGCGTAGCGCTCATCACCAGAGTGTCGACGCCCTTGCCCTTGGCGGTTAGCGCAGATCGCTCATCGACGCCGAAACGGTGCTGTTCATCGACGACGACCAAGGCCAGATCGGCGAAGACGACATCGGGCTGGATCAGTGCGTGGGTGCCGATAACGATCTGAATGCGGCCCTCTGCGATCGCCGCCAATGTTTGCTTGCGCGCCTTGCCTTTGTCCCGGCCGGTTAGGATGGCGACGGCCACGCCAATTCCTTCGCAAATCGGCTGGATAGTGGCCAGATGCTGCCGCGCCAATATCTCGGTCGGTGCCATGAGCGCTGCTTGCCGGCCGGTTTCGAGCGCGGACAGCATCGCAAGCAGAGCGACAATCGTCTTGCCGCTGCCGACATCGCCTTGCAGCAGACGCAACATACGGTTTGGACTTCCCATATCATGTACGATTTCTGCCAGTGCACGTTCCTGTGCGCCGGTCAGGCGATAGGGCAGGGCGGTCAATGCCGCCTTTCGCAATTGTCCGTCGCCGACATTCGCCCGGCCTCCGCTGCGCCGGTTCTGTTCGCGGATGAGGGCCAAGGCTAGTTGATGCGCGAGCAATTCGTCATAGGCCAATCGTTGTCGCGCCGCAGTCTCGGGCAGTAGGTCGGCCTCGCTTTGCGGATTATGCGCGGCGGTTATTGCCGCTTTCCAATCGGGCCAGGCACGCTGCTGCTTCAGTGATTGGTCGAGCCAATCCGGCAGGCCGGGAGCACGCACCAGAGCGGCGCGCATCATCCGGTCCAGCA
>PLTD01000123.1 GCA_003165335.1 Rhodospirillales bacterium
GTCATTCCGAACCAGAATTTATTCCGGATCGCGAACGAAAAGACGACCTTTGCCGATGCCTTCAAGATGGCCGACGAAGTTCTGCATTCCGGAGTACGCGGCGTCACCGATTTGATGGTGATGCCCGGGCTGATCAATCTCGATTTTGCCGACATCCGCACGGTGATGAGCGAGATGGGCAAGGCGATGATGGGAACGGGCGAAGCCGAAGGCGCACGACGTGCCATCGATGCTGCGGAGGCCGCAATTTCGAATCCGCTTCTGGACGAAGTTTCGCTTAAGGGCGCACGGGCGATGCTGATTAACATTACAGCTGGCATGGACATCGCCCTTTTTGAAGTCGATGAAGCGGTGAACCGCGTTCGCTCCGAGGTCGACCCGGATGCGAATGTGATCTTTGGTTCGACCTTCGATCCAACAATGGAAGGTCGCTTGCGGGTTTCAGTGGTTGCAACCGGAATCGACGCCGGCTCCGCAACCCAGCAGCAGCCAGTACGCCAACCGACTTTGGACGTTATCCGGGGCGGCGTGGATGGTCCCGCGCGTAAGTCGTCGTTGGGAAGTTTCGCGGCAATGAGCGCCGCAGCGCCGATCTGGCCGGCTGCGTCTGTCGGTGCGATGTCGCAGCCGATCACGTTGACCGCGACCGCACAGCAACTTGAGCCAATAGCCATAGAGATGGTGGTAGCCCCGGAAGCGATCGAAGTCGCCGCGATCGAAACTAGCCTTGAACCAGCACTGGGCCTGGTGACCGTCGCACCTGCTCCCATTGCTGCTCAGACTGCATCCATCGTAGCTCCTGAACCCGCTCAAGAAAGCTTCATTCCTGCGCGCCCTGTAGAGCAGGCTACCAGACAGGCCACGCATCAACAGTACGCGCCGCAACCGGCTCAGCCGTCGACGGAAAAAAAGCGCGGCTACAGCCTCTTCGAACGCGTTACCGGGGCAGCGCGGCGCGCTGAAAACGGTGCGGCACAGGCGTCGCCACAGCCGCAACGCGCAATACCGACGCTCGGAACAGGAACCCCGGCGCGTGCACACTCTCCCGAGAGCAGCATGCCTCTCGCCAGTCAAGCGCGCCTCGGTATCGACGCAGCGGCGCGTCCGAAGGCATCCACGCCGGAAGACGATTTATTAGAAATACCGGCGTTCTTGAGGCGTCAAGCGAACTAGTCGGGCTTTTCCAATAGTGACATCAAAGGGCGCCATAAGGTGCCCTTTTTTGTTTCCCCCAACTTCGGGGAAATGCCCTTTTATCGGCGACTTCTCACCCATCAATCAGATGGATCTCATATCGCCGTAACAATCGGTAACAAGAAGTGATTTGCTGCGTTGCGAGAAAATTCATAGGTCATATATCACCCAGGGCGAAAAATTCGCTCTAATGAGAATTAGTGGCCGTTATGAGTGATATGACTACCGTGGGAACCCGCCAGAAGACGCTCAAGACCCGCATTAGTTGCAGCGGTGTAGGGCTCCATTCTGGACGCCGAGTTACGCTTACGATAGGCCCGGCAGCGATCGATTCCGGTATTCGCTTCAAGCGAATCGACCCCGCAGGTCAGGGAGCAATGATTCCCGCGCGCTGGGATCATGTTGTAGACACCAAGCTTTGCACTGTCGTCGGCAACGCCGATGGTGTCGTGGTTGGCACGATTGAGCATTTGATCGCCGCTTTTTCTGGCCTCAATATCGACAACGCAACAATCGAAATCGACGGACCAGAAGTACCGATCATGGACGGGAGCGCTGATGCGTTCGTATTTCTGATTGAGTGTGCGGGTATTATCGAGCAATGCGCAACTCGTCGACGTATCCGTATTCTAAAGCGAATTTCAGTAGGCAACGAGCAAGCGAACGTTGCCCTAACGCCTGCGCCGTTTGCATCTCTCGATTTTGCACTTGATTTCCCGAATCCAACCATCGGTCGACAGGAAAAATCAGTCCGGTTGGTAGAGAGTGCCTTTAAGCGCGAACTATCCCGCGCCCGAACTTTCGGTTTCGCAGACGAAGTTGAACTGTTGCGCAAGGCAGGTCTCGCGCGAGGCGGCTCCCTTGATAATGCAATCGTGATCGGCGCGGACCGCGTCCTCAATCGGGAAGGTTTGCGCTATGGCGACGAATTTGTCCGCCACAAGATGCTGGACGCCATGGGTGATCTGTATCTTGCCGGAGCTCCCATCGAGGGCCGTTTTTGGGGCGCACGTTCTGGCCACGCTCTCAATAATAAACTACTCCGAGCACTCTTCGCCGATACCGACGCCTGGAGCTATGTCGACGACGTGATCGCCCCAACCGAATGGAGCGATGCAGAAATACGCCAGGCCACGGCCTGATTAGCCGTTTGTTGATCTTCCCTATCCGAGAATCGCATCTACCATTGCCGTGCCGGTACATCCCCGTGCTATAGAAATCGGATGGACCGTTTTCTTCGGCCGTTCGCGTCATTCGGATTCGCCATGACCGTCTGCTCCCGCCTTCTGTGCATGCTCCCGCTGCGTGCCTACCTTACTGTCGTAGCGCTTGCGCTATCCTTTACGCTTGTCGGGTGTGCTGCCGACGATAATCCCCTCAAGGGAGATCGCTCAGTCAGTGAGCTTTACAAGGCTGGCATGGACCAGATGAAGGATGAGAACTACGGCACGGCAGCAAAAATTTTCGATGCGGTCGAGCAACAGCACCCCTACTCCGTCTGGGCAACGCGCGCCCAACTAATGGCCGCTTACGCAGATTATGAGGGATTGCGGTATGACGACGCGATAGACGCTCTTACTCGGTTTATCGAACTGCATCCGGGAAACCCTCATGTCGATTACGCCTACTACATGCGGGCGCTTTGCTACTACGAGCAGATTGCTGACATTCGACGCGATCAGCGTGCAAGTCAGCAAGCCTATGAAGGCTTCAACGATGTCATTCGACGTTTCCCCGATACCGCCTATGCACATGATGCCGTTTACAAGCTAGACCTCACACGGGATCACCTAGCCGCTAAAGAGATGGATATCGGCCGTTGGTACGAAAACCAGGGCAATTACATCGCGGCTGTAAATCGATTTAAGACCGTGGTCGATCGCTTCCAAACCACAAGCCATGTGCCAGAAGCATTGGAGCGGTTGGTGGAATGCTATCTTGAGCTAGGACTAAAGCCGGAAGCGCAAAAGTCCGCCGCTGTTCTCGGCTTTAACTATCCTAACTCCGATTACTACAAGCAAGCCTATGGGTTGATGACCCCGGGTGCAGATATCACCCATCCGGATGACAAGGGCTTAGTGACCCGCGTCTGGGATTCTCTCTTCTACTAGCCAGCGTAGAGATGCTCGCCGGTCTTTCGATCCGCGATATCGTCCTGATCGATCGTTTATCGCTGTCTTTTTCTCCCGGATTGACAGTCCTGACGGGCGAAACTGGGGCTGGAAAGTCTATCCTGTTAGACGCGTTGGCGCTCGCCTTGGGTGAGCGCGCCGATGGGAATCTGATCCGACATGGCGCAAGCCAAGCGGCGGTTAGCGCCGAATTTCATCTGCCAGACAATCATGCGGCGTTCGCTATCTTGGCCGAGCAGGATTTGCCATCCGAGGACCAACTTGTGATCCGTCGCACGCTTGGCAGCGATGGGCGCAGCCGGGGTTTCGTCAACGACCAGCCCGTTTCCATCGCGCTCTTGCGGCGGCTTGCGGAAACCTTGGTCGAAATTCATGGGCAGTTTGAGACACACGGGCTGTTTGATCAGCAGACTCACCGCTTGTTGCTAGACGCATACGGCGGCCTGGCTCAGCAGGCTGACGAAACCCGCCAAGCGTGGCATCTATGGTCCGAAGCGAAAGCGGCTCTGTCCCAACTCATGACCGACTCTGAAGCCGCAATAGCCGAAGAGGCTTACCTTCGCGACGCCCTGGTCGAACTGGACCAATTATCTCCCAAATTCGAAGAAGAGGCTTCACTTGTCGAAGTCCGATTACGACTTCAGCACAGGGAAAAGCTGCTCGATGCACTCAGCACTGCGCAACGAGAACTGGCAGGTGATCGCGGTGCCGAATTATCGCTTTCACTTGCTCGTCGTGCATTAGATCGGGTTGCCGATCGCGCCGGCGGAGCCTTCGATCAGATTATCGCTTCTTTGGATAGCGCTGCTATCGAAATAGGTGAAGGTTTGGCCGCACTCGATACGGCAGCAGCAGAGTTCGAAAACGAGAGCCAAGACTTGGCCAGTGTTGATGACCGCCTTTTTGAGTTGCGCCGTGTGGCGAGGCGGCATGGGGTTCAGGTAGAGGAGTTGGCCAAACTGCGCGAATCGTTAGCGGAAAAGTTCGCGGCGATTGAGAATCATGAAGAGCGCACCACTACCGCTGTGCGTCGTGCGGGCGAACATCGGGCCAAATATGTCGCAATCGCAACATCTCTGACTGCCGCACGACGCACCACGGCGGAAAGGTTGGACACAGCGGTTTCACGGGAACTGAAACCACTAAAGCTAGACCGAGCCCGCTTTAGCACGGAAGTTGCGGAACTAGACGAGCGCGAATGGGGGGACACAGGTGCAAATCGTATTGCCTTCACCGTTGCAACAAACCCAGGCCAACCGCCCGGTCCGCTCGCCAAAATAGCTTCCGGCGGTGAGCTGGCGCGCTTTATGTTGGCACTCAAGGTCGTGCTAGCCCGTGCCTCAGCGATCCCCGTGCTGGTATTCGACGAAGTCGACAGTGGGATCGGAGGTGCAACAGCGGACGCCGTGGGAGAGAGGCTCTCGCGTTTGGCCAAGACCCGACAGGTCCTAGTTGTCACTCATAGTCCTCAGGTTGCTGCCCGCGCTGATCACCATTGGCAGGTTCGAAAGGTGATGAAGGAAGGGGCGATGACGACCGAGGTAATCACTCTGGATGAAACTGGCCGACGCGAAGAAGTCGCACGAATGCTATCGGGGGCAGAAGTAACTGCCGAAGCCCGCGCCGCCGCGTCGCGGCTAATAGATCGCCCCAATGCAGGTGCGGAAGCGTGATGTTAAAGGAAGAAAATGCCCGGTCCGTCGCTGGACTGAGCTTCGCCGAAGCAACAAGCGAAATCGCCAATCTATCCGCGCAGATGCAGCAGGCGGATGCTGCATACTATCAGCAAGATATGCCTATTATGAGTGACGCGGACTACGATTCGCTTCGCCTGCGGATCGAGGCTCTCGTTGCGCTATTTCCAGAATTGGAACGAGACGACAGTCCGACCAAGCGGGTTGGAGCAGCGCCTGCGCAGGGCTTTCGGAAAGTTCGTCATGCTGTTCCTATGCTATCGCTCAGCAACGCTTTCTCAGACCTGGATGTCGAGGAATTTGTTGATCGGGTTCGCCGTTTCCTTGGCATCCCAGCCGATACTGCAATTGCCTTTGTCGCTGAACCCAAAATAGACGGATTGTCCTGCGCCCTGACCTATGAAAGAGGCCGCTTAGTTCTTGCAGCGACGCGCGGGGATGGCGAAGAAGGGGAGGATGTAACAGCCAATGCCCGACAAGTCGGCGATATTCCCGAAAAGCTAGAAGGAGACGATTGGCCCGACATTATGGAGATTCGGGGCGAGGTCTATATGGAACGGGATTCATTCACGGCTATGAATGCTCGCCGGGAGGAAGCCGGACTTCCCCTTTTTGCAAACCCTCGCAACGCTGCTGCGGGCAGTCTGCGTCAACTCGATGCCCGGGTCACAGCCGAACGGCCGGTTCGCTTCTTTGCATATGCCTGGGGTCGCCATTCTGAAAAGCTGGGCGAGACGCAAAGTACAGTCCGCCAACGGTTTGCTCGCTGGGGACTGCGACTGAACGAGCCAACCGCGAAAGTGATGGATGCGGCAGGCTTGCTAGGCCACTACAGTCACATCCAAGAAATTCGCCCGGACCTTCCGTTCGATATAGACGGAGTAGTTTACAAGGTAGACCGGCTAGATCTTCAGGAGCGCTTAGGTTTTGTGAGCCGTGCTCCTCGCTGGGCGATCGCTCATAAATTTCCTGCCGAGCAAGCTCGAACAGTTTTGGAGAAAATCGAGATTCAGGTTGGCCGCACCGGGGCGTTAACACCGGTCGCGCGACTGCTTCCAATCACAGTCGGGGGAGTGGTCGTATCAAATGCAACGTTGCATAACGAAGATGAAATCCGCCGCAAGGACATTCGAGTCGGTGACACGGTAATCATTCAGCGAGCAGGCGATGTTATCCCTCAAGTCGTCAGCATCGTACCGGACCGGCGGCCAAAATATGCCGAACCCTACGTTTTTCCCGACAAGTGCCCAATATGCGGCAGCAACGCAGTTCGCGATGAAGGCGAGGTAGTCCGTCGCTGCACGGGTGGGTTGATTTGCGCCGCTCAGGCGGTCGAGCGGCTTCGTCATTTCGTATCGCGCAACGCGTTCGACATCGAGGGAATGGGCGACGAAAACATCAAGCTTTTATATGATGGCGGGCTCGTCAGGTCGCCGCCCGATATCTTCCATTTGAAGAACCGCGAAGAGAATGTGAAGCGACTGGTAGTTCAACGCCGCGAACAACAAGCAGCGGCGCGCCTGACTGCTAAAGGGGCTTCAGAACAAACTGCAAAAGCTGCGAAGAAGAACCCACCAGAGTTCAAAGATGTCGCGAACCTGCTTGCGGCAATCGAGTCGCGACGTCATGTCGGGCTCGACAGATTCATCTTTGGGCTAGGCATTCGCCACGTCGGGGAAACCACGGGCAGGCTTTTAGCGCGCTCGTATGGCACTTTGGATCACTTCGTCGAGGAGATGGAAAAGGCAGGCGATCGCACATCGCCAGCATGGACGGAACTCCTGTCGATTGATGGAATCGGAACTGTTGTCGCTGAAGCGATCACAGAATTCTTTGCCGAGCCACATAACCGCGCGGTGATCGACGCATTGAAGACTGCGGGAGTAGATCCCCATCCCTTGGAAAGACAAGAAACGAACTCGCCCGTTGCCGGTAAAACGGTCGTGTTTACGGGCACGCTTGAAACAATGACCCGCCCTGAAGCCAAGGCGCGCGCCGAAGCGCTCGGCGCAAAGGTCGCCGGGTCTGTGTCCAAAAAAACGGATTTTGTTATCGCCGGGGAGGATTCCGGCTCAAAGCTTAAGACAGCTCGAGCGCTGGGCGTGACGGTTCTGACAGAATCTGAATGGCTGACGCTGATCGGGACTGGATAAGCTACCTATGAGGACACTTCTGTTAAGGTTCGTGTCCCACACTTAAAGCAGCCTGTAGAAGGTCCGGCTAGGTCGTTCTGAGTTAGCCTGATAGAGTGGAAAGCCGTCTTAGGATTGAATACTTGGCGGAGCATATGACAGAGATTACGCTCGGCCGGTTATGGAGGCGGCAACATTGAGCACAGACGAATTTATCCGTATCGGCGACGCTGCTCGTCTCCTGGCGTTTCACCTGGGCCAGCGCTTTGGCTCAAATGGACACGCTCATTTGGGAACAGCCCGCGAGAAGCTTCTTAATGCCGCGAAGGAGGGCGAATTTCCGATTATCGCGGGAACTGAATCCTGGTCAGTAACGGCGTCGTTCCCCCTACCGGCCGAATGCGTGCATGGTCTACATACCGGCAATATCGACTGGGACGACAGCATATTCGATGCGTCTTCCGATACCCCTGTAGCGGCGACTGCCGCGATTCAACAATTGCACTCGGGCCCAGCGGTACTTTGGGTTCCGTTTGCCGGCGTTACAGTTAGCTTTGGTATTGATGCACAAACGGTCGGACGGTGGAATCGGCGTTGAGTTTCTGATACCGACCGCCGCCGTCTATCGGCGACGCCAAGTCTTTCGCGTCGTCTTTTCAGACAGGCGCGTTAGATAACTCGCTATCCATCTCTCCGCATCCGATTCAGTCGGAAAACTTTTTACCGTGGTGGGAAAACTGTCCGGTATCGTAATTTCTATTCCGTAGGATTTGTCTTCCAGAAGGAATATACGAAAGCTTGTCGCGGAGGCTGGTTCTGCAATACTCATTTTGGTTATATGGTGTCGCTGACGCTCCAGCGCCACCATAACCTGGGATGTTATCAAAATACATAACAGACGCCGGTCGCCCTCTTGAACCCGTTGCTTCCCGCCCTCGATTCGGGCACTTCTTCTCAATGATGAGCCATATAGAACCAGGTGTTTTCGTACGCCACGATCCTCAGGCTCAGCCGGCACCCGTAATATTCGACAGTCCACACAGCGGCGCCGAGTATCCCGCTGATTTTCGCTACGCCTGTCCGTTCAATCTATTACGGCAAGCCGAAGATGCTCATGTCGATGAGCTGTTTGATGCAGCCCCCCGAATGGGTGCGACACTTATCGCCGCCTTATTTCCGCGCAGCTATATAGACGTCAATCGCGGCATCGAAGACATAGATCAGCAGTTGCTCGATCAACCTTGGCCGGGTCCGGTTTCGACCAGTGACCGAGCGCGTGTGGGAATGGGCCTTGTAAGACGCGTCTGCAAACCAGGAGTTGCTCTTTACGATCGCAGATTATCCGTAGCTGAAATTCGAAATCGCATTGACCGCTATTACCGCCCCTATCATGAGGCTGTTGCTAACGCGATCATCGAGGCCGGCGGACGGTTCGGCGCAGTCTGGCATGTGAACTGTCACTCGATGCCCTCGTCTCGCGGGGCCCGCGTTGCCGTCGCGGGTTGGGAAAGGGCCGATTTCGTGCTGGGTGATCGCGACGGAACAACCTGCAGCTTAGGATTCCGTCTTCTGGTCCAAGGAATCCTCGAACAACTAGGCTATGATGTACGCATCAACGATCCGTACAAGGGGGTCGAGTTGGTACGCCGGTTCGGCCAACCTAATTTAGGTCGACATTCATTGCAGATCGAAGTCAATCGACGACTGTATATGAACGAAGAAACGCTTGAGAAAACTGACGGTTTCGATCGGCTCAAAGGAGATATGGACACGCTGTGTAGCGCGATCACAGCCTATGCCCGCGATCAATTGACAGCTGCCGCAGCAGACTAAGCCTCCGAAACCGTTCGGGTTAGGTTGACGTGCCGAAAACCTCCGGCCAAGCACTTACAAGCGCAGCATCTAAATCGGCCATCTCGATGTCGACCCCCAAAGCCTTGAGTGACGTAACCCCATGTTCCCGGATCCCGCAAGGGACGATCCCTGAATAGTGCGATAGATCGGGTGCGAGATTGATTGCCACACCGTGATAGGTGATCCAACGACGTACCCGAACACCAATCGCGGCGATTTTGGCCTCAGTTCCTTTAACACCACCGTGACGGCCCATATCGACCCAAAGTCCGACTCTGCCTGATCTTCGATCGGCAGCAACGCCGAATGTTGCCAGGGACCGCATGATCCAGCTTTCCAAGTCCGCTACATAAGCGCGAATATCAGGATTGCGACGCTTTAGATTGAGCATCACGTAAGCCACGCGCTGGCCGGGTCCATGATAGGTCAACTGGCCGCCACGGCCAGTTTCATAGACCGGAAAACGTGGGTCCAAAAGATCTGAAGCTTTGGCGCTGGTTCCCGCAGTATAAAGGGGCGGATGCTCGATTAACCAGACCAGTTCGCCGAGGTCCCCTTCGTGAATCGCTGCGACACGTGCCTCCATTTGAGCTACGGCTTGGTCATAAGGCACAAAATCCTCTGCCATATGCCACTCAACTGCCGGCATCGGACCCGATTCGAACACAAAGTTGCTTCTCAATCTTTTGCTTTCCGTAATCCGCCGGGCGAAGCTGTAACGTATTGCGTTGCAATACTAGATGGTATTTCTCCCAACGGAGGGCCATAGGTTCGCAGCGTTAGTTTTTGGCGTCTCTTTTCCGAACGGGTTGTTTGATTTGGTCTCACCAGTTCCTACACGCGACGATGATCGCAAACACGAGGTCCTTGGCCCGAAAGCGTTATCGAACATTCATGGTGTTGAAACGGCGCTATCTCTCAAGCTGCTTATTGGTTTGGCCGCCAACAAAGGGCCAGCCGGCCGCATAATACGAACTCTACTCCCGGCTGCGCTTGCACTCATTGGTCTTTCGGGCACATTACTGCTCGTCGGACACCGTGCTGGAATGATTGGAATCGCTGTCGGCGCGGGTGTCTTTGCGGTGATTAATACAGCGATCGTTACCGTCGCAATATTGTGGTGCGCTCTGTTGCTACACAGGGAGCAGCTGAGACGCAGTGTGATGCAGGAACATATTCAGCACCACTCGTTGGCCGACTCATTAACCGGGCTAGCCAATCGTGGATTTTTTTTGGAGCAACTGGCACGGCGAGCTGCTTTGGCCGACAGGCGCACCAGCGTACCTTTTGCTGTTTGTTGCCTGGAAATTGATGGATTCGACCGAATCAATGAAGTATCCGGCGAGGAAGTTGGCAATCAAATTCTGGTTAAAGTCGGAGATATCGTTCGTGATTGCGTGCGGGCAAGCGATCTCGTGGCTCGGTTGGACGGGGCCAAGTTCGGAATCCTGTTGGAGGAAATCGCGGATGCGAAGGATATCCAAATATTAGCGCAACGTATCGTGTCTACCGTTCCTCATACACTTGCAGATTCCGGTACCGATACTCCAGTCAACGTCAGTATCGGAATTGTGGTCCAATCCTCAGGGCAGGAGTTACCAAGCGATATGATCCGAGAAGCCGATGCCGCATTGCTTCAGGCAAAAAGAGGAGGCCCCGGCCGATTTGAGCTCACGGCATTTGCGGTATAGCAATCGATGCGCATTGACGCGGGTCAGCGAAGGCCTTTAGAACAGCGCTCCCGCATGGTCGACCCCCGCATCAGTGGAAAACACTGATTTCGCCGGGATGGAGAGGTGGCAGAGCGGTTGATTGCACCGGTCTCGAAAACCGGAGTACCTGCAAGGGTATCGGGGGTTCGAATCCCCCCCTCTCCGCCAGCTGGCACTGTTTTTATTGATATTGTTGGAACATCACGAAGGGCTTTGTCAGGCCAAAATTGCAGGGCGTCCTCAGAACCGCTAGCGTCGGCGAATGAGAAACCCGTTTCGCTATTTCGATAGTTCTCCCGAGGTGATCCGCCTGGTCGTGATGATGTATGTCAGGTTTCCCCTATCGCTACGCA